>NZ_JBEXKG010000237.1:0-8475 GCF_040609555.1 Streptomyces sp. NPDC004658 | reverse complement strand
CACGACCCGGCGCCGTACCGCGCCCGGGTCGGCCGCGAGCAGCCGCAGCGAGGCCAGCGCGGCCCGGCCGAGCGCGGCGTACTCCAGCTCCTCGATGTCCTCGGAGAGGTACCACTCGCGCAGCGCGGGCGTGACGGCGTACGCGACGAAGGGGCCGGTCCCCAGCTCACCCGTCTTGTACGCCTCGGCGAGGGCGGGGAGGGTCAGGGGGACGTAGACGCGCATGCTGGCCGCTCTTTCCTGTTCCTGGTCGAAGGCTCCGCTGGAACCTCGGGGAGGGCGGCTGGCGCGGCTCCCGGAGGGCCTTCAGGATACGTGCGGCCGTCCCCTTTCGGACCCCTGCCCGCATCCGCGGAGGCGTCCACCCCAGTCCCGCGATTCACCCTCTCCGGCCGCTTGGCCACGGGGCGCAGCACCCCCTGGATCCCTCGGATAGGTGAACATCCCTGGCCCTCTCCCCGGCACCGCCGTCTCCTTGCGGCCCCCTCCGGCGCCCCGTACAAGATCCCCACCATCTGGTTACCGCCCGGTATCCCCCGGGCCCGCCGAACGGGGACACCCCATGAACAAGGTCATGAGCCGTACCGCCCAGCCCCGACCGCGGCACCGCCCGCCGACCCGCCGCGACTCCCGCCGCCCCGGCGGTGCCCCGCCCCGCACGCCCCTGCGGCCGGCGGCGGCACGGCCGGAGGCGGCCCGTACGCAGCCCGGACCGGCCGTACGGCAGCCCCGGCCCACCGACCTCTTCGCCGAGCGGCTGCTGGCCGTCCTGAGCGGTCAGCGGCCCGTCCACTGGATGCTGCGGCACACCGCGGGCCGCGCCTACGACGACCTCGCCCGCCTCGCCGAACGCGGCCCCCTGCGCGTCCTCGGCTCCCGCCCGGTCGTCCAGGACATCGGCTACTACGTCCCCAGCCAGGGCGCCCTGGAGGTCTTCGCCCGCATCGCCGCCGGGGACCGGCTACGCGCGATGGCGTTCCGCCTGGAACTGGGCAAGGACCTGCGCTGGCGCTGCACGGCGGTGGAAACCGGGCCGTAGGAGGCCGGGTCAGGCTCCGGTGGAAACGGGCCGTAGGAGTCCGGGCCGCCGCCAGGGTGGGGGCGCTGTGGCCGGTCGCGCGGCTCCCCGCGCCCTGGGGCCACGGTGGCCGACGCCCCGCACCGTGCCGCACCGCACACCGGGGGACACCGCACACCGGGGGACGCGGAAGGGCCGGGTCCCCGAGGGAACCCGGCCCTTCTCAACCGCTGGGGCGCCGCAGGCGGACGCTACTTCTTGCGGCGCCGCCCGCCCTTGGCCTGCCTGCGCCGCTCGGCCCGGGTGAGGCCGTCCGACGCGGAGCGCACCGGCTCGTCCTCCTCCAGGTCACGCTCGACGATGCCGCCCTCGCCGTCCACCGTCGGCGCGGAGAAGTGCAGGTCCCGCCGCTGCGGGACGTCCAGCCCCTTCGCGCGGATCTCCGGACGCGCGCCCGCCTGCGCGGGCACCGTGTCCTGGACGCCCTCGCCCACCGGCTGGGCCTCCTCGACCGGGACCTCCTCGACCTGCTGCTCGACCTGGACTTCCAGGTTGAACAGGTAGCCGACGGACTCCTCCTTGATGCCGTCCATCATCGCGGTGAACATGTCGAAGCCCTCGCGCTGGTACTCCACCAGCGGGTCCTTCTGCGCCATCGCGCGCAGGCCGATGCCCTCCTGGAGGTAGTCCATCTCGTAGAGGTGCTCGCGCCACTTGCGGTCCAGGACCGACAGCACGACCCGGCGCTCCAGCTCACGCATGATCTCGGAGCCGAGCTGCGCCTCGCGGGCCTCGTACTGCTCGTGGATGTCCTCCTTGATGGACTCCTCGATGAACTCGGCCGTCAGACCGGCCCGGTCGCCGGCCGCCTCCTCCAGCTCCTCGACGGTGACCTTCACCGGGTACAGCTGCCGGAAGGCACCCCACAGCCGGTCCAGGTCCCAGTCCTCCGGGAAGCCCTCGGAGGTCTCGGCCCGGACGTAGGCCTCGATGGTGTCGTCCATGAAGTGCCGGATCTGCTCGTGCAGGTCCTCGCCCTCCAGGACGCGCCGGCGCTCGCCGTAGATGACCTCGCGCTGCCGGTTGAGGACCTCGTCGTACTTCAGGACGTTCTTGCGGGTCTCGAAGTTCTGCGTCTCGACCTGGGCCTGCGCGGACGCGATCGCGCGCGTGACCATCTTGTTCTCGATCGGCACGTCGTCCGGCACGTTGGCCATCGACATCACGCGCTCGACCATCTGGGCCTTGAACAGGCGCATCAGGTCGTCGCCCAGCGACAGGTAGAAGCGGGACTCGCCCGGGTCGCCCTGACGGCCGGAACGGCCGCGCAGCTGGTTGTCGATCCGCCGCGACTCGTGCCGCTCGGTACCGAGGACGTAGAGGCCGCCCAGCGCCTCGACCTCCTCCTTCTCCGCCTTGACGGCCTGTTCGGCCTTCTCCAGGGCGGCGGGCAGGGCAGCGGCCCACTCCTCGATGTGCTCCTCGGGGTCGAGGCCGCGCTGGCGCAGCTCCGCCTCGGCGAGGTCCTCGGGGTTGCCGCCGAGCTTGATGTCCGTACCACGGCCGGCCATGTTGGTGGCCACGGTCACGGCGCCCTTGCGGCCGGCCTGGGCGACGATCTGCGCCTCGCGCTCGTGGTGCTTGGCGTTCAGCACCTCGTGCTGGATGCCGCGCTTGCTGAGCTGCTGCGAGAGGTACTCCGACTTCTCGACGGAGGTCGTGCCGACGAGGATCGGCTGGCCCTTCTCGTGCTTCTCGGCGATGTCGTCCACGACCGCCTCGAACTTGGCCACCTCGGTGCGGTAGATCAGGTCCGACTGGTCCTTGCGGATCATCGGCTTGTTGGTCGGGATCGGGACCACGCCGAGCTTGTAGATCTGGTGGAACTCGGCGGCCTCGGTCATCGCCGTACCGGTCATGCCGGAGAGCTTCTTGTAGAGGCGGAAGAAGTTCTGGAGGGTGATCGTGGCGAGCGTCTGGTTCTCGTCCTTGATGTCCACCCCTTCCTTCGCCTCGATCGCCTGGTGCATGCCCTCGTTGTAGCGGCGGCCGGCGAGGATACGGCCGGTGTGCTCGTCGACGATCATGACTTCGCCGTCGATGACGACGTAGTCCTTGTCCTTCTTGAAGAGTTCCTTGGCCTTGATGGCGTTGTTCAGGTAACCCACGAGCGGGGTGTTCACCGACTCGTAGAGGTTGTCGATGCCCAGCCAGTCCTCGACCTTGCTGACACCGGACTCGTGGATGGCGACCGTGCGCTTCTTCTCGTCGACGTCGTAGTCGCCGGTCTCCTCGATGCCCTTGAGCGGGTTGCCCGCCTCGCCGCGCTTGAGGCGCGTGACCAGCTTGGCGAAGTCGCCGTACCACTTGGTGGCCTGGTCGGCCGGGCCGGAGATGATCAGCGGCGTGCGGGCCTCGTCGATGAGGATGGAGTCGACCTCGTCGACGATGGCGAAGTTGTGGCCGCGCTGCACCAGCTCGTCCTTCGACCACGCCATGTTGTCGCGCAGGTAGTCGAAGCCGAACTCGTTGTTCGTGCCGTAGGTGATGTCGCACGCGTACTGCTCGCGGCGCTGGGCCGGCGTCATGTTGGCGAGGATGCAGCCGACGCTCAGGCCCAGGAACTTGTGGACGCGGCCCATCATCTCGGAGTCGCGCTCGGCCAGGTAGTCGTTGACCGTGATGAGGTGGACGCCGTCCCCGGACAGGGCGTTCAGGTACGCGGGCAGCGTACCGACGAGGGTCTTGCCCTCACCGGTCTTCATCTCGGCCACGTAGCCGAGGTGGAGCGCGGCACCGCCCATCAGCTGCACGTCGTAGTGCCGCTGGCCGAGCACGCGCTTGGCGGCCTCGCGCACCGTGGCGAACGCCTCGGGGAGCAGGTCGTCCAGGCTCTCACCGTCGGCGTAGCGCTGCCGGTACTCGTCGGTGAGGGCCCGCAGCTCGGCGTCGGAGAGGTCGACGAAGTCCTCTTCGATGGAGTTGACCTGGTCCGCGATGCGGTGCAGCTTGCGCAGGATCTTGCCTTCGCCTGCACGCATGATCTTCGAGAGGACGGACACGGGGGCTGGTCTCCTTGCCGGTCGGGCCTGGGACGGTCGGTTTTCCTTCTGACGTACTGAGCAACGGCCATCGTATGCGAGGACCCGGCCGCGCCGGGAGGCCTGGCGGCCCGACGGCTGCTTCACCCGGGACAACGGACGGGGCCGCCGGATAGTGCCGCACCGGCGCCAGGAATTACGCGAAACGTGATCGCACGCTCACGCGTCGCGATATTCCGTGGCCCGGCCGGGGCGGTCCGAGCAGAATCGGGCGATGGAACCCGTCACGCTCACCACGGACCGCCTCCTGCTGCGCGCGGTCGGCCCCGCCGACACCGACGCGGTCTACGAGGCCGCGCAGGATCCCGACATCCAGCGCTGGACCGTCATCCCCTCCCCCTATCTCCCGGAGCACGCGATCGGCTTCACGGAGCAGGCCGTCCCGGACGGCTGGGCGCAGGGCTCGATGTTCACCTTCGGCGTCTTCCTCGCGGGCGGGGAACTGGCCGCCATGCTCGCCCTGACGATGCGCTCACCGGGCACGGCCGAGGTCGGCTTCTGGGCCGCCAAGGAACACCGCGGCAACGGGTACGTCGTGGAGGCCGCGCTCACCGCCTGCCGGTGGGTCTTCACCGAGGTCGGCGTCGACCGCGTCGAATGGCGGGCCGAGGTCGGCAACCACGCCTCCCGCGCGGTCGCCGAACGCGCGGGCTTCACCATCGAGGGCACCCTGCGCTCCGCCCTCAACAACAAGGGCGTGCGCCGCGACTGCTGGGTCGGCTCCCTGCTTCCCTCGGACCTGGGCCTGCCCTCCACGGCCCCGTACCTGCCCGCCCGGTCCTGACCTGGCCGCGGGCCCCGAGGAACGCGCAGCCCATCGCGTGCTGTCAGTGGCACCCTCTATCGTCCGACGCATGACGACCCTTCCGCGCCCGACGACCACTCTCACCGCGGACGACGCCCGCCGGATCGCCCTGCGGGCCCAGGGCCTGCTCGGCGCGCCCGACCGGCGCGCGGGCGTCCGCGGGCTGCTGCGCCACCTCGGCGCGGTCCAGCTCGACACGATCTCCGTGCTCGCCCGCTCCCACGAACTCGTGCCCTACGCCCGGCTGGGCGCGGTCGGCCGCAAGGCCGTGGAGGCCGCGTACTGGGCGGACGCCCATGCCTTCGAGTACTGGTCGCACGCGGCCTGCATCCTCCCCATCGAGGAGTGGCCGCACTTCGCCTTCCGCCGCCGTGCCTACCGCAACCGCCCGCACTGGCACCACGAACTCCCCGACGGCGCCTACGACCAGGTCATCAAGCAGCTCCGCGCGGAGGGCCCGCTGACCGCCACCGAACTGGGCGGCGCGAAGAAGACGAACGACTGGTGGGACTGGTCGGGCACGAAGGTCGCCGTGGAGCGCGCGCTGATGTACGGCGAGGTGGTGTGCGTGGAGCGGCGCGGCTGGAAGCGGGTGTACGACCTGGCCGAGCGCGCGGTCCCGGCGGAGCTGCTCCACGACGAGCTGGACGACTCCGAGTGCCTGCGCCGTCTGGTCCGGCTGGCGGGCGAGTCGCTCGGGGTCGGCACGCGCGCGGACATCGCGGACTACCACCGCCTCAAGGGCGAGCAGGTCGACGCGGTGATCGCCGACTCCGGTCTGGTGCCGGTCGAGGTCGAGGGCTGGGGCAGGCCCGCCTGGGCGGACCCGGCGGCCCTGGCGACACCGCCGCGCGGCCGGCACCGCACGACCCTGCTGTCGCCGTTCGACTCGCTGATCTGGGAGCGGGCGCGCACGGAGCGGATCTTCGGCTTCACCCACCGGCTGGAGGCGTACGTCCCGAGGCCCAAGCGGGTCTACGGCTACTTCGCGATGCCGGTGCTCGCCGGCGGCCGGCTGGTCGGGCGTGTCGACCCGGCCCGGGAGGGCCGCACGCTGGTGGCCAAGCAGGTCACCCTGGACGGTCCCAAGGCGGTGCCGGCGGTCGCCCAGGCCCTGGTCGAGGCGGCGGGGTGGGTCAACTGCACCGACGTCCGCGTGGAGCGGGTGGACGCACCCGAGCTGCGCGAGGCCCTGGGCAGGGAACTCGCCGGGCTGCTCGGATAGGCGCTAGCGGATCTCCAGGATCTTCTCCCGCATCGCGTAGACCACGGCCTCCATCCGGGAATGCAGCTGCAGCTTCTCCAGGATGTTGCGGACGTGGTTCTTCACGGTGTTCTCGGAGATGAACAGTTCCTTGGCGATGTCCCGGTTGTTCATGCCCGTGGCGACGAGCTTGAGGACCTCCAGCTCACGGTCGGTCAGCCGGGGCGCGGGCACCAGCCGGCGTTCGTCGGTGCGCTGGATCATCGACTTGAACTCGGTGAGGAGTTTCGACGCCATCGACGGGCTGATCTGCGACTGTCCGTCCGCCACCGCGCGAATGGCGGTGGCCACCTCGTCGGTCGAGATCTCCTTGAGCAGGTATCCGGTCGCGCCCGCCTTGATCGCGTCGTAGAGGTCGGCCTCCTCGTCGCTGATCGTCAGCATGATGATCTTCGCGCTGGGAGCCACCTCCTTGATGGAGGTGCAGGCCTCGATCCCGCCGCGCTTGGGCATGCGGACGTCCATCAGCACGATGTCGGGCAGCAGGTCGGCGGCCTTGTCGACGGCCTCGGCCCCGTCGCCCGCCTCGCCGACGACCTGGATGTCCTCCTCGGCGGCGAGCACGATCTCCAGGCCGCGCCGGAAGAGTGCGTGGTCGTCCACGACCAGGACTCTGATCGGCTCGTCGCGCGACGAGCCCGCGTCGGGGTCCCTGCCGATGACATCGTCGTCGGCGTCCCCGTCCCGCATCGGTCCGAAGGTGTCCGCCATCGTTCCTCCCCCTGAAGGCTGTGGCCTGTGGTTCTGTGCCATCGCCAACCCAAGGCAGCGGCCCACCGGTTGGGCCGGTGCGGCCATGATTTCATGCCCGGGCGGCACCGGGGTGACGTGCGGGGCGCGAAGTGGTCGCACACCGGTGCCCCTGGGGGCGCACATGCGCTCCAGGGGCACCCGCACAGCTTCAGCCGGGGGGATCAGCCGCCCAGTGTGCCACCCGCCGCGGGGGGCTGCGCCTGCGCCTCGGCGACCATCGGGTCGGTGCTGAGGTGGATCACGCCGTAGTCGTAGGCGTGTCGCCGGTAGACGACGCTGGGTTCCTTCGTCTCGGAGTCGACGAACAAGTAGAAGTCATGGCCGACCAGTTCCATCTCGTACAGGGCCTGGTCGAGCGTCATCGGGGAGGCGACGTGGGTCTTCTCGCGGACGACGAGGGGGCCTTCACCCTTGACCTCCAGCGAGCCGATCTTCTTGGTCGGGACTCCGTCCGTCTCCTCCTCCTGGACGGGGAGGCCGCTGCCGTTCAGGGTGGCCGCGCCAGGGACGTGGTCGGGGACCTCTGCCGCCGAGATCCGGCGCGCGCCACGGCGCGAGAACCGCTTGTCGTGCTGCTTGCGCAGCCGGGCATCCAGCTTCTCCGCCGCCAGGTCGAGCGCCGCGTACGGATCGCTGGCCGCTGCCTCCGCCCGGATCACCGGACCGCGGGAGCGGAGCGTGATCTCCACTCGGTCGCAGCGGTCGGCCTGTCGGGGGTTCGGCTCCTTGGACACCTCGACGTCGAGGCTGATCACCTTGGCATCGAGCCTCTGGATCTTCTCCAGCTTCAGCTTCTCGGCCACGTGCTTGCGGAACCGCTCGGGCACCTCGGTCTTGCGGCCCTTGACGACGATGTCCACGCAGAACTCCGTTCCCGGATCGCTCCGCAGCATCGGCGGAGCATCTCCCTTTCGCACCAGGTCCGGTGATCACCGGACCTCGGACTCGGTGACTTCCACCTCCTCCTCCCCCATGGGCGAGATCTCCACCCCACCGGCGCGGGTGATTGCTGAAAACCCGCGGCACGGCATTCGGATATGAGAGGTGTGGCCTGCGCCTTTCCTCTCACCCGAACATATCTCGCCCGGACGGACGGCGTCACCCTCTACTGCGGCGTACCTCCATTCAGGTGAATTACCCCTGTCACTAGCTGGAACGATGCAAGTTGACGATCAGTTCCTGTCCATTTCGAAAGAATCGTGGGGAGCCGCGATCACGGCGGCATGAAGGACCCGCCGCAGGGCGTTCGGCACCGCTTTTTCCGGTGCACCATGCACCGACTCCCCTCTTCCGGACAGCGCACCGATCCGTCGTTCCTCCCTACCTTCCCGAGTTGTGGCCGCATACACGGCCGTCCTGCCCCCGCGAGGGGACCCGGCCGCCTCCCGCAGGGCCCGCGCCGCCTCCGCGAGGCTGGCGCCCGTCGTCATCAGGTCGTCGCCGTCGGGCAGGGTGCGGATGAAGCGGTCCGCGTGGGCCGCCCGGGCCGCCTCCTCGATCTCCCCGCGCGTGACCTCGCGCGAGGCGCCGTACG
>NZ_JBEXKG010000236.1:0-8583 GCF_040609555.1 Streptomyces sp. NPDC004658 | reverse complement strand
GGCGCCGCCGCTGACGGCCGACGCGGACGACCGCCGGCTCGTGGCCGCGCTGGACCGGCTGGGCGGCATGCCCGCGGAACTCCTCGGCCGTACCGGGGTGCTGCGCCGGGCGCTGGACCTGATCCGTGACGATCTGCGGCTGGGCCAGAGCCTGCGCGCGGTGCGGCACGAACCGCTGACGGTGCCGCTGTACGCCTTCGCGGGCGACCGGGACCCGGTGGCCGGACCGGCCGTCATGCGCGGCTGGTCCCGGTACACCGTGGGCCCGTTCGGCTGCCGGGGCGTGTCCGCGGGCCACTTCTTCCACTCCGACCCCGACTTCCTCGCTCTGCTCCGCACTCATCTCGCGCGGCTGCTCACCGGCTCCCCGCGCGCGTTCCCGGAACCATCCACGGACCATCCATCCACGGACCACAGGGAGGCGCAATGACGGACATCAGTGTGCTCGGATCGCTGACGGTGACCCACGAGGGCCGGTCGATCGTGCCCACGGCGGCCAAGCCCCGCAAAGTACTCGCTCTCCTGGCGCTGCGGCCGGACCAGGCGGTGTCGGTGCCGGCCTTCCTGGAGGAGCTGTGGGAACACCGCCCGCCGCGCAGCGCCCTGACCACGCTCCAGACGTACATCCTGCGGCTGCGGCACCTCATCGACGGCGCGGAGCGGGGCCGTTCGGGCGGCGGCGCGAGTTCGAGCCCGCAGTCCCGGGAGGTGCTGGCCACCTGGGGCAGCGGCTATCTGCTGAGCACGCACGGCGGACGGATCGACATCCAGGAGTTCGAGCAGTTCGCCGCGGCCGGTCACCGGGCGATGGCGGCGGCCGACTACCGGGCGGCCAGCGGCTGCTTCCGCCGGGCCCTCGCGCTGTGGCGGGACGAGGCGCTGGTGGACGTGCAGGCCGGGCCGCTGCTCAGCACCGCGATACGCCACCTGGAGGAGCAGCGGCTGAGCGTGCTGAGCCAGCGGGTCGAGGCGGACCTGCGGCTCGGCCGGCACCAGGAGCTGCTCAGCGATCTGGCCAGCCTGTGCGCCCAGTATCCGCTCCACGAGGGGTTCCAGGCGCAGTACATGCTGGCGCTGTGCCGGGCCGGCCGCCGCAGCGACGCCCTGCTGACCTTCCAGCGGCTGCGCAGCCGCATCCGCGAGGAGCTGGCGATGGACCCGTCCCCGGCCCTGCACCGGCTCCAGCAGGCGATCCTCAACGGCGACGCCGGGCTGGACCTGCCGGAGCAGCCGGTGCCGGAGTCGGCCCTGCGCATGGCGGGCTGATGGGGCCCGGTCAGCCGGTCCTCGAGCCGACGTCGAGACGCGGTTGTCACCTTCGGTCTGCACGACGCCGTACCGAAAGACCGGACGGCCCACGAGCTGACACAGGGAGAGAAGGCAATGGCACACACTGCAGCCGGTCGTCCCGGCCGGCGCTGGAACCCGCCGGACGGCGAGCCCGGGTCCGCTGGGGGTCGGCGATGACGCGGCGGGTCGTCGTCACCGGCATCGGCGTGGTCGCTCCCGGCGGGATCGGAACGAAGGACTTCTGGTCGCTGATCACCGAGGGGCGCACCGCGACCCGCACGGTGTCCCTGTTCGACGCGTCGGCCTTCCGGTCCCGGGTGGCCGCGGAGGTGGACTTCGACCCGGTCGCGCACGGCCTGACCCCCCAGGAGAGCCGACGACTGGACCGGGCCGCGCAGTTCGCTCTGGTCAGCGCCCGTGAGGCGGTGGCGGACAGCGGGCTCGCCGAGGCCCTGGACCCCGTGCGCACCGGCGTCTCCATCGGCAGCGCCGTCGGCTGCACCATGAGCCTGGACGCGGAGTACGGGGTGGTCAGCAACGGCGGCCGGGACTGGCTGGTCGACCACACCTACGCGGTGCCGCACCTGTACGAGTACCTGGTGCCCAGCTCCCTGGCGGCCGAAGTGGCCGGGGACGTCGGGGCCCGGGGCCCGGCCGCGGTGATCTCCACCGGCTGCACCTCGGGCCTCGACTCCCTCGGCCACGCCGTGGAGCTGATCCGGGAGGGCGCGGCCGACGTGATGATCGCGGGCGCGGCGGAGGCCCCGATCTCCCCCATCACCCTGGCCTGTTTCGACGCGATCAAGGCGACGACACCGCGCAACGACGACCCGGAGCACGCCTCCCGGCCGTTCGACCGCACGCGCAACGGCTTCGTCCTGGGTGAGGGCTCGGCGGTGCTCGTCCTGGAGGAGATGGAGCACGCCCGGCGTCGCGGCGCCGAGGCGTACGCGGAGATCTCGGGGTACGCCTCCCGCTGCAACGCGTACCACATGACGGGGCTGCGCCCCGACGGCAAGGAGATGGCCGAGGCGATCCGGGTGGCCCTGGACGAGGCCCGGCTGCCGGGGGACGCGGTGGACTACATCAACGCGCACGGCTCCGGCACCAAGCAGAACGACCGGCACGAGACGGCGGCCTTCAAACTCAGTCTGGGGGACCATGCCCGCCGGACCCCGATCAGCTCGATCAAGTCGATGATCGGCCACTCGCTCGGCGCGATCGGCTCCCTGGAGGTGGCCGCCAGCGCGCTGGCCGTCGCCTCCGGTGTCATCCCGCCCACGGCCAACCTGCGCGAACCGGACCCGGAGTGCGACCTGGACTACACGCCGCTGACGGCACGGGAGGGGCGGTACGACACCGTGCTCAGCGTCGGCAGCGGGTTCGGGGGCTTCCAGAGCGCCATGGTGCTCACCCGGCCGCGGCTGGACGAGAAGGGCGGGGCGTGATGGCGAGCCCGACCACCGCCACGCAGCACCGCCCCGCCGGTGCGCCGTACCGCGCGGGCGCCGCCGTGGTCACCGGCATCGGGGTGGCCGCGCCGAACGGGCTGGGACGCGACGCCTGGTGGGCGGCCACGCTGCGGGGCAGCAGCGGCATCGGGCCGCTGACCCGTTTCGACCCGTCCCCGTATCCGGTGCGGCTGGCCGGTGAGGTCCCGGGTTTCGACGCGCGGGAGCACATCCCCAGCCGGCTGCTGCCGCAGACCGACCACATGACACGGCTGGCCCTGACCGCCGCCGCGGAAGCGGCCGACGAGTCCGGCCTGGATCCCGAGAAGCTGCCCGAGTACGCGATCGGGGTGGTCACGGCGGCCTCCGCCGGAGGGTTCGAGTTCGGGCAGCGGGAGTTGCAGGCCCTGTGGAGCAAGGGTGGTGCGCACGTCAGCGCGTACCAGTCCTTCGCCTGGTTCTACGCGGTGAACACGGGCCAGATCTCGATCCGCCATGGGCTGCGGGGGCCCAGCGGCGTGGTCGTCACCGACCAGGCCGGCGGTCTCGACGCGGTCGCCCAGGCCCGTCGGCACCTGCGCAAGGGGGTGCGGGCGGTCGTCACCGGCGGTGTGGACGGTTCGCTGTGCCCCTGGGGCTGGGCCGCGCATCTGGCGGGCGGCCGGATGAGCACGGAGCCGGATCCGCGGCTGGCCTACCGGCCGTTCCACCCCGACGCGAGCGGCGAGGTCGTCGGTGAGGGAGGTGCCATCCTCGTCCTGGAGGACGAGGCGTCGGCCCGGGCGCGGGGCGTCCGCGGCTACGGCGAAGTGGCGGGCTGTGCGGCCGCGTTCGACCCGGACACCGGCCCGTCGGGGCTGGTGCGCGCGGCCCGGACGGCCCTGCGGCAGGCGGAACTGGACCCCGCGGACGTGGACGTCGTGTTCGCCGACGCGGCGGGACTGCCCGACGCCGACCGCGCCGAGGCCGACGCCCTCACCGAGCTGTTCGGGGCGGGCGGGGTGGCCGTGACCGCGCCGAAGACGATGACGGGCCGCCTCCAGGCCGGCGGGGCCGCGCTCGATCTCGCCGCCGCGCTGCTGACCTTGAGGCACCAGGTCATCCCGCCGACCGTCCATGTGGGGGCCGGAGCGCACGACCCCCGGCTCGACCTCGTCTGTGACACCCCGCGCCCCGGGCGGCTGCGTGCCGCGCTGGTCCTGGCGCGCGGTCACGGCGGGTTCCACGCGGCCACGGTGGTCCGCGTACCGCACTGACCCCGTTCACCCTGTGCGTCCGTCAGCCGAAGGCCTGTGCGTCCTTCAGCCGAAGAAAGGAAACCCCATGTCTCCGTTCTCCCGCTCCGACCTCGTCCGGCTCCTGCGCGAGAGCGCCGGTGAGGCGGAACCCGGGCTCCTGGACGGCGACGTCCTCGACGTCGTCTTCTCCGACCTCGGGTACGACTCGGTCGCCGTGCTCCAGCTGATCGGCCTGATCGAACGCGAGCGAGGCATCCAGCTCGCCGACGAGACGGTCTCCGAGGCGCAGACGCCCCGCGCCCTGCTGGAGGTCGTGAACGCCGTGGCGGGCACGGCCGCCGCCTGACCCCCGGTACGCCGAAGGCCCACCGTCCTCGCGGACGGTGGGCCTTCGCCCTGCCCGCCGGCTGCCGCCGGGCGGGACGGAGCGGGATCCCTCAGACGAGGTCGTCCCGGGTCACCGTGCGGTAGCCGACGACCCAGCCGTCCTCGGTCCGCTCGAGTTCGTCCTCGCAGAGGGTGCTCAGCCGCAGCACCGCCTGCCCGCCGCGCGGGATCTCGAAGACCAGGGCGTAGCAGCGCGCCCGTACCTTGGTGCCGTCCCGGCCGTCGACGGCCACCATGCCGAGCCAGTGGCGACGCCGGACGCCGGCGGCGGCGAGCTGCTCGTGCGCCGCGCGCGCCGCCGCCGTGATGGCCTCCCGGCCCTTGGTGGGCTCGGGATGTGCGTTGGCGGCGAACACCCCCTCGGGGGAGAAGGTGGCCGCCCATTCACCGACCCGGCCGTCGTCGAGCAGCTGCATCTGCCGGGCGTAGAACTGCTGGATCTCGTGGTAGGTGTCGGAGCCGACACCGGCCTGGGGCTGTTCCGTCACTGTCATGGGTCATCCCTTCGCATGAGTCCCTGCCGGCCCGGCGGCACGGCACCGCCCGCCACCGTCGGTGATCCGCCTCGCGACCGGGTCCAGGAACGGTGGGGCGTCGCGCCGGGGGTCGATCCCCTCTCCAGGCGTCTGCGAGCCGGTTCGGTGACCCTCGCCGTCGACGCGTCGCCCCCCTGGGGGGCCAGAGGGCGTCATCCGGACCGACCAGCGGAGGACAGCGTGAGCGAGCAGCGGAAAGTGGCTCTGGTGACCGGTGGCACCAGCGGGATCGGACTCGCCGTGGCCCGGCAGCTCGGCAGTATGGGCTGCCGGGTGTTCCTGTGTGCGCGCAGTGCCGACGATGTCGCGCGCACCGTCAAGTCGCTGACCGACGAGGGCCTGGAGGTGGACGGCACCACCGCGGACGTGCGCAGCGCGGAGGAGGTCCGCGACCTGGTGTCGGCGGCGACCGCCCGCTTCGGCCCGGTCGACGTCCTCGTCAACAACGCCGGGCGCAGCGGGGGCGGGGTCACGGCCGACATCAGCGACGAGCTGTGGTACGACGTGATCGACACCAATCTGCACAGTGTCTTCCTGATGACCCGGGAGACGCTGCGGCAGGGCGACCTCGCCGGGCGCGGCTGGGGGCGGATCATCAACATCGCCTCCACCGGCGGCAAGCAGGGTGTGGTGCTGGGCGCCCCCTACTCGGCGTCGAAGCACGCCGTCGTCGGCTTCACCAAGGCGCTCGGCCTGGAACTCGCGAAGACGGGCGTGACCGTGAACGCGGTCTGCCCCGGCTACGTCGAGACGCCGATGGCCCAGCGGGTGCGCGAGGGCTACGCGGCGGCCTACTCCACCACCGCCGACGAGATCCTCGAACGCTTCCAGAACAAGATCCCGCTCGGCCGGTACTCCACCCCCGAGGAGGTGGCCGGCATGGTCGGCTACCTGGTGTCCGACAGCGCGGCCTCGATCACCGCGCAGGCCATCAACGTCTGCGGTGGCCTGGGCAATTACTGATCCCGCGTGGCGAGAACCCCCATCGCACCGACCTTCCGGAGGACCCTGATGGCCCAGACCGACCAGCGGCGGCTCGCGGACACGGCCGAGCCCGCCGTCCACCACACCTCGCACACCGTTCTCGTCCAGGCACCGCCCGAGGCGGTGTACGCGATCGTCTCGGACGTGGCGCAGTGGCCGCTGCGGTTCGTCCCCAACGTCCATGTCGAGCATCTGGAACGGACCGCCACCACCGAGCGCATCCGGATCTGGGCCACCGCCAACGGTGAGGTCCGCACCTGGATCTCGCGCCGTGAACTGGACCCGGTCGCCCACCGGGTGGTGTTCCGTCAGGAGGTGTCCTCGCCTCCCGTGGCCGCCATGCGGGGTGAGTGGATCATCACGCCGGCCGGTGACGGCGCCTCGCACCTGGAGCTGACCCACGACTTCCAGGCGGTGGACGACGACCCCGCCGGCGTCGAGTGGATCACCCGGGCGACCGACCGCAACAGCGCGGCCGAACTGGACGCCGTCCGCGAGCTGGCCGAGGGATACGCCCGGCTCGGCGAGCTGGAGCTGACCTTCGAGGACTCGGTGCACGTCGACGGTGCCTCCGACGACGTCTTCGACTTCCTCTACCAGGCGCAGGAGTGGCCCGCCCGGCTGCCGCACGTCGACCGGCTGGAGCTGACGGAGGACGTGCCCGGTATCCAGGTCATGGCCATGGACACGCGCACCGCGGACGGTTCGGTGCACACCACGCGGTCCATACGCGTCGCGCTGGGCCGGGAACGCATCGTGTACAAGCAGACGGAGGTGCCGGCCCTGATGACGGCCCACACCGGGGAGTGGTCCCTGGTGCCGGCCGGTGACGGTGTCCTGGTGACCTCGCGGCACAGTGTGACGATCCGGCCCGACGCCGTGCCCGGCGTGCTCGGCGAGAACGCGACGGTGGCGGACGCCCGGGCCTTCGTGCAGCGGGCCCTGAGCACCAACAGCACGGCCACACTGCGCCATGCCCGGGCGTACGCGGAGGCCCGCCGTGGCTGAGCCGTCGCCGGACCGGCCGGCCGCCGCCGGGGCGCCCCTGGACGAGTCCGGGCTGCCGCGCACCCTGGACGGGCTGCTGTCCCGGGCCGCCGCCGCGCGTCCCGGGCACCCCGCCGTCGTCAGCGACGACCGGGTCGTCACCTTCGCCGCACTGGACGCCTCGGCGAGCGCGCTCGCCGGTGTGCTGGGCACCAGGCTGGCGGGCCGCGGCCAGGTGGTGGCGGTCGCCTCCGTCCTGGACGCGGACTTCACCGTCGCCTACTTCGGTGTGGCGCGCAGCGGGCATGTGGCCGCGGTGGTCAACCCGCTGCTGCGGGAGGACGACCTGGTCCATGTGCTCGGCGTGTCCGGAGCGCGTGCGGCCTTCGTCGACGCCGGCCTGTACCCGCGCCTCGCCGCCGTACGGGACCGGCTGCCGGAACTGGAGCACGTGTTCCTGCTCGGCCCGGCCGGGCCGGAGCCCGGGGCGGCCGGACCCCTCCCCGCGCATCTGGCGGAGCTGCTCGCCGCCGCCGGTCCGGCCGCGCGGCCGGCCGCGCCCGCCCCCGACGACGTGGTCTGCCTGCACTTCACCAGCGGGACGACCGGCCGCCCGAAGGCCGTGCGGCTGACCCACCGCAATCTCGTGGTGAACGCCCACCAGATCGCGGTGGCGCACGCGCTGGACGGCGCCTCGGTGACCGTCAACCATCTGCCCACGTACCACCCCATGCACCAGAACTCGGCCGTTCACGCGCTGGCGACACAGGTGCTGTGCACCTCGCCGGATCCCGCGGCCCCGGTCCCGGCCGCGAACCGCCACCGGGCGACGCACCTGTACAGCCTGCCGTTCCGGCTGGCCCGGCTGGCCCGTGACGAGCGGCTGCCCGGCCTGCGGCTCGACACGGTCGCCCACATCGCGTCGGGCGGTTCCGCGCTGGCGCCGGAGGCCGCGACCCGGCTGTCGGAGCACTTCGGGGTCACGGTCTTCCAGGGGTACGGGCTGGCCGAGACCTCCCCGCTCACCCACTCCGACGATCCGCACCGGCCGGTGCCCGGCTCCGTCGGCCGCCCCGTGGCGGGCACGGAGTGCCGGGTGGTGGACGTGGAGAGCCGGCGGGTGCTGCCGGCCGGCGAGACGGGCGAGGTCCAGGTGCGCGGGCCGCAGGTGATGCGCGGCTACCTCGGCGCCCCGGAGGCGAGCGGGGTGGAGCCGGACGGCTGGTTCTCCACCGGGGACGTGGGCCGGATCGCGCCGGACGGCCGCCTGTTCCTGGCCGACCGGCTGAAGGACGTGTTCAAGTACCACAACTGGCTGGTCTCGCCGTCGGAGACGGAACGCGCCCTGCGGCGGCACCCGCTGGTCGCCGACTGTGTCGTCTTCGACCACCCCGAGGGCGACGACGGCGCCGTGGCGCACGCCCTGCTGGTGCTGAACACCGACGAGTCGGCGGACGACTCCGCCGTCGAGGTGTGCCGGCTGGCCAACTCCCGGCTGCCGTACTACCAGCAGGTGCGCTACGCCGAGGTGGTGCCGTCAATCCCCCGCTCGCCGAACGGCAAGGTCCGCCGACGGGATCTGCGGGACCGTCACCTCGCGGCGCCCGGCCGGGCCCTCATGGTGGACGGCACGACGACCGTCCCGGAGTGAGCGTCCGCCACTCCCGCACGCGACACGGCCGCGGGCTTCGGCCCCTCCCGCCCGGGGAG
>NZ_JBEXKG010000235.1:0-8730 GCF_040609555.1 Streptomyces sp. NPDC004658 | reverse complement strand
CCGGCGAGCCCGCGGGCCGGCAAGGCGAACCCGGCCCACGCGGCGGTCCGGCTCACGCCCGCGCAGCGCGCCGAGCTGATACGCCACGCCGACGCCGGTACGGCCGCCACCGCCCGGCAGATCGGCCTGGGCGCCCAGGAGAAGCTGGTCGTCAAGGACGTCGTCAAGGACGCCGACGGCACGCTGCACACCCGCTACGAGCGCACCTACGGGGGCCTGCCGGTGCTCGGCGGGGATCTGGTGGTGACCACCACCGGGGCCGGCAAGACCATGGAGGTGATCCGGGCCACCGGCGCCACGCTGAAGGTCGCCGGTCTCACCCCGGCCGTGTCCAAGGCGGCGGCGGAGAAGCAGGCCGTCCAGCGGGCGAAGGCGCTCGGCGGGACCAAGCCGGCCGCGGACAGCGTCCGCAAGGTGATCTGGGCGGCGACCGGCAAGCCCGTGCTGGCGTACGAGACGGTCGTCGGCGGCCTCCAGGACGACGGCACCCCGAACCAGCTGCACGTCGTCACGGACGCGGCCACCGGGAAGAAGCTCTTCGAGTACCAGGGCGTGAAGAACGGCATCGGCAACACCCAGTACAGCGGCCAGGTCACCCTGACCACGACCCAGTCGGGCTCGACGTACACGCTCACCGACGGGGCGCGCGGGGGCCACAAGACGTACAACCTGAACCGGGGCACCTCCGGCACCGGCACCCTGTTCTCGCAGTCCTCCGACACGTGGGGCAACGGGACCACCTCCAACGCCGCCACCGCCGGCGCGGACGCCCACTACGGCGCCGCGCTCACCTGGGACTTCTACAAGAGCACGTTCGGCCGGACCGGCATCAAGAACAACGGCGTCGGCGCCTACTCCCGCGTGCACTACGGCAACTCCTACGTGAACGCGTTCTGGGACGACAGCTGCTTCTGCATGACCTACGGCGACGGCTCCGGCAACGCCAAGCCGCTGACCTCGATCGACGTCGCCGGGCACGAGATGAGCCACGGCGTCACCTCCGCCACCGCGAACCTCAACTACAGCGGCGAGTCCGGCGGTCTGAACGAGGCGACCAGCGACATCATGGCCGCCGGCGTGGAGTTCTACGCGAACAACTCCACCGACCCGGGCGACTACCTGGTCGGCGAGAAGATCGACATCAACGGCAACGGCACCCCGCTGCGCTACATGGACAAGCCCAGCAAGGACGGCGCGTCCAAGGACAACTGGTACTCGGGCATCGGCGGCGTCGACGTGCACTACTCGTCCGGCCCCGCGAACCACTTCTTCTACCTGCTCAGCGAGGGCAGCGGCGCCAAGGTGGTCAACGGCGTCAGCTACAACTCGCCGACGGCCGACGGGCTTCCGGTCACCGGCATCGGCCGGGACAAGGCCCTGCAGATCTGGTACCGGGCGCTGACCACGAAGTGGACGTCCACGACCAACTACGCGGGCGCCCGCACCGGCACCCTCGCGGCGGCCGGCGAGCTGTACGGCACGACCAGCGCCGAGTACAAGGCGGTGCAGGACGCCTGGGCGGGCGTCGGGGTCGGCTCGCGCTCCGGCGGCGGGGGCGGCGGCGGCGGCGGTACGTCGTACGAGAACACCACGCCGGTGCCGGTGCCGGACAACGGCCCCGCCGTCACGTCGGGCATCACCGTCTCCGGCCGCAGCGGGAACGCGCCGGGCAACCTCCAGGTGAGCGTCGACATCACCCACACCTGGCGCGGTGACCTGGTGATCGACCTCATCGGTCCGTCGGGCACCGCCTACCGGCTGAAGAACTTCAGCTCCTCGGACTCGGCGGACGGCGTGAACGAGACCTACACGGTCAACGCCTCGGCCGAATCGGCCAACGGCACCTGGACGTTGCGGGTGCAGGATCAGGCCACCTACGACACCGGAACGCTCAACAGCTGGAAGCTGACCTTCCCGTAAACCGCACGCCACGAGCCCGGGATCACGGGGCTGTCCGGGGGTCGAGGCCCTCGGACAGCACCCCGTTCACACGCCCGAAACGTTATCCGGACAGTTGACTTTCGGCCAACATCACGTCAGGGGCCTGACATGTACGCGCCCTTGATGTCACTCTCTCTCCACCCGCCGCAGCAGCACCGCAACTTCACAACGCCACACACTCCGGCAGTAACCCCACGCTGCCCGGACTCCCCCACGAGAAGGAGCTTCTGTGAGCCCCCTCTACGCGCGTCACAAGCGCACCACTCTGGCCATCGCCACCGCTGTCGCCGCCGGAGCCCTGCTCGCCACCGGTGTCACCACCAGTGCCACCGCCCAGACCGCGGCCAAGCCCCTCGCCGCCGCCCCGACCGCACTGTCCGCCGCTGCGCGCACCACCCTGATCCAGCAGGCCCAGGCCGACGCGGCCGGCACCGCCCGGCAGATAGGCCTCGGCGCCCAGGAGAAGCTGGTCGTCAAGGACGTCGTCAAGGACGCCGACGGCACCGTCCACACCCGCTACGAGCGCACCTACGCGGGCCTGCCGGTGCTCGGCGGCGACCTGATCGTCCACACGGCCAAGTCCGGCAAGACCCAGGGCGTCACCAAGGCGACCAAGTCGGCCATCAAGGTCTCCTCGCTCAAGCCGCAGATCACCGCCGCCAAGGCCGAGAAGCAGGCGGTGTCCGCCGCCAAGACGCTGGGCTCCGCCAAGACCACCGCCGACGGCGCCCGCAAGGTGATCTGGGCCGGCTCCGGCAAGCCCGTCCTCGCCTACGAGACCGTCGTCGGCGGCCTCCAGGACGACGGCACCCCGAACCAGCTGCACGTCATCACCGACGCGGCCACCGGCAAGAAGCTCTACGAGTACCAGGGCATCGAGAACGCGACCGGCAAGACGCTGTACTCCGGCACGGTCACCCTCAACTCCGTGCAGTCGGGCTCGACCTACCAGCTCACCGACAGCGCGCGGGGCAACCACAAGACCTACAACCTGGCCCGCAAGACGTCCGGCACGGGCACCCTGGTGGCCAGCTCCACCAACGTCTTCGGCACCGGTACCGCCTCCAGCTCCTCCTCCGACCAGACCGCGGCCGCCGACGCCGCCTACGGCGCGGCCGAGACCTGGGACTTCTACAAGAGCACCTTCGGCCGCAACGGCATCAAGAACAACGGTGTCGGCGCCTACTCCCGCGTGCACTACGGCAACGCCTACGTGAACGCGTTCTGGGACGACAGCTGCTTCTGCATGACCTACGGCGACGGCTCCGGCAACGTCGACCCGCTGACCTCGCTGGACGTGGCCGGCCACGAGATGAGCCACGGCGTCACCTCCAACACCGCGGGCCTGAACTACTCGGGCGAGTCCGGCGGCCTGAACGAGGCCACCTCCGACATCTTCGGCACCGGCGTGGAGTTCTTCGCGAACAACGCGTCCGACCCCGGTGACTACCTCATCGGCGAGAAGATCGACATCAACGGCGACGGCACCCCGCTGCGCTACATGGACAAGCCCAGCAAGGACGGCGGCTCGGCGGACTACTGGTCCTCCTCCGTCGGCAGCAAGGACGTGCACTACTCGTCCGGCGTCGCGAACCACTTCTTCTACCTCCTGTCGGAGGGCAGCGGTTCGAAGACGATCAACGGCGTGACGTACAACTCGCCGACGTACAACGGCGCCGCCGTCACCGGCATCGGCCGCGCCAAGGCGCTGCAGATCTGGTACAAGGCGCTGACCACGTACATGACGTCGACGACCAACTACAAGGCCGCCCGCACGGCGACCCTGAACGCGGCGTCCGCGCTGTACGGCTCCACCAGCACCGAGTACAAGGCGGTCGCGGCGGCCTGGACGGCGGTCAACGTCAGCTAGTCCGCACCGGCTCGCGCACAGGGCGGCACCCGGGACGTGGTCCCTCCGGGTGCCGCCCTACCCTTGTGACCCATGTCCTCGGCGCCCTTCACCTACGAGCCGGTCGGCGCGACCCGCGACGACCTCACCTTCTGCCCGCCCGGCTTCCACCCCATGCTGGTCCGCACCCGTCTCGGCGAGGGCCAGGAGGTGTTCCAGCGGGCCGCCGAGGCGGTCCTGACCTGGGAGATGCACCGCGCGCTCGGCGTCGGCATCGACGCCACCGCCGACCGCGCCGCCCCCGGCGTCGACGTCACCGTCACCCTCGCCGGCGTCATCAGGGCCCCCTGCCGCGTCATATGGACGGCCGAGGAACACCGCCGGGCCGGCTGGGCCTACGGCACCCTCGAAGGCCACCCCGAGTGCGGCGAGGAGACCTTCCTGGTCGACCGCACCGGCGACGGCACGGTCTGGCTGACGGTGGCGGCCTTCAGCAAGGCCGCCAAGTGGTACGCCCGCGCGGGCGGCCCGGCGACCCGGGGACTGCAACACGCGTACGCGCGGCGGTGCGGGGTCGTGCTGAGGAGGCTGTGCGGGAACCTGCCGGAAGCGTGACCGCTGGAGGAGGCCGGAATTCGCTCGTGCGGCGGCGCGCGCCCGTACTCGCGGAGATCATGCTCTCGGATTTTGTTGACAGAAGCAGGTCCATCGAAGAGCTCGAGGGGGATCGATGGCCCGATCCCCCGGGGGACAGCACCAGCTTGGTTCGCAGCGTTCACGAGTTGAGGAGGCGAGCCATCGAAGATCTCTCCGTGGAGGATCTACGCCGGCTGATCGCCCAGGATGTCGGCCTCCACTGGCTCCTTCCCGTTGCTCTGGACTTCCTGCGCGAGACAGCACCGCAGGAAGCGGCGGGCGGCTGGTACGACGACGACTTGCTTTCGGCGGCATTGACGCGGAAGGAATCGGTGTGGAGGAGCGCGCCGGAACTCGCACGTCACCTTGACGGGACAGTCCGCATGCTCACCGACCTCTCGCCTTACGTTCAGCGAGAGGTGGACGAATTCCGCGCCACTCTGTCGGACGTGCTGTGAACGCCTGCGTACCTTCCGCGCAGCGGCAGCCGCTCCGGGCCCGTCGCCACTGCCGCGCTCGCGTCGGTCTGCGGTGAGTCGGCGAGGAGGCGTCCCTCACCGCAACACCATCCCCGCCCCCTCCCCCACCTCCTCCGACGGCACCGTCACCAGGCCCAGTTCGGCGGCGGAGGACAGGAGGGGGTGGGTGGGCAGGATGCGGACCGTGTAGCCGTAGGGGCCGGTGCGGTCCAGGGAGAGGGGGCCCTCGTACAGCAGGCGGCCCTCCAGGTCGGGGGTGCCGGCCGGCTTCAGGGGGACCACCGTGGCGTCCGTGATGCGGTCCTCCGCGTCCACCCGCCCGGACACCGCCTGCACCTCCACGTCGTCGGGGCTCAGCTCGCCGAGGCCGACCCGTACCCGCAGCCCCACGGTGCCGCCCAGTTCCGCCGTGGCCGTCGTCGCCGTCGTCTCGACGTGGTCGACGCTCACTCCCGTCCAGGCGGCCCGCACCCGCGCCTTCCACTCGGCGAGGTCCCGGGCCGTGTCGGGGGTCAGCGCGCGGTGCGCCCGCGCGGCGGGGGCGTAGAGCCGGTCGACGTACTCCCGGACCATGCGGCCGGCCAGCACCTTCGGGCCGAGCAGGGAGAGGGTCTGGCGGACCATCTCGATCCAGCGGTCGGGCAGACCGGCGCGCCCGCGCTCGTAGAAGCGGGGAGTGATCCGTTGCTCCAGGAGGTCGTAGAGGGCCGCCGCCTCGATGTCGTCCCGGCGGTCGGGGTCGGTGCCGGCGCCGTCCGCGGTCGGGATCGCCCAGCCGAAGTCCGGCTGGAACCACTCGTCCCACCAGCCGTCCAGGACGGAGAGGTTGAGGCAGCCGTTCAGCGCCGCCTTCATGCCGGAGGTGCCGCAGGCCTCCAGGGGGCGCAGCGGGTTGTTCAGCCAGATGTCGCAGCCCGGGTAGAGCTTCTGCGCCATCGCCATGCCGTAGTCGGGCAAGAAGACGATCCGGTGGCGGACCCGGGGGTCGTCGGTGAAGCGCACCAGCTCCTGGACCAGGCGCTTGCCGCCGTCGTCCGCCGGGTGCGCCTTGCCCGCGACCACGATCTGCACCGGGCGCTCCGGGTGCAGCAGCAGTTCCATCAGGCGGTCGCGGTCGCGGAGCATCAGCGTCAGGCGTTTGTACGACGGGACGCGGCGCGCGAAGCCGATCGTCAGGACGTCCGGGTCCAGCACCCCGTCGATCCAGCCCAACTCGGCGTCACCCGCTCCGCGTTGCCGCCAGGAGGCCCGCAGCCGCTCCCGTACCTCCAGCACCAGCTGCTCGCGCAGGGTGCGGCGCAGCTCCCAGATCTCCTGGTCCGGGATGTCCGCGACCGCGTCCCAGCGCTCGGAGCGGCCGACGCTCAGCGCGTCCTCGGCCCGCTGGGCGCCGATCTGCCGGACGCCGAGCCGCAGCACCTCCGGCGCCACCCAGGTCGGCGCGTGCACCCCGTTGGTCACGGAGGTGATCGGCACCTCCTCGGCGTCGAATCCCGGCCACAGCCCGGCGAACATGTTCCGGCTGACCTGCCCGTGCAGCAGCGACACCCCGTTGGCCCGCTGGGCCAGCCGCAGCCCCATCACGGCCATGTTGAACAGGTTCGGCTCGCCGCCCGGGTAGGTCTCCATGCCCAGCGCCAGGACGCGCTGCACGTCGATGCCGGGCAGTTCGGCGTCGGGGCCGAAGTGCCGGCCCACCAGCTCCCGGTCGAAGCGGTCGATGCCGGCCGGGACCGGGGTGTGCGTGGTGAACACCGTGCCGCCCCGCACGGCCTCCAGCGCCGAGTCGAAGTCCAGCCCGTCGGCGCACAGTTCGGCGACCCGCTCCAGACCGAGGAAGCCCGCGTGCCCCTCGTTGGTGTGGAACACCTCCGGCTCCGGGTGACCGGTGAGCCGGCAGTACGTCCGTACGGCCCGCACACCTCCTATGCCGAGCAGCATCTCCTGGAGCAGCCGGTGCTCGCTGCCGCCGCCGTAGAGCCGGTCGGTCACCCCGCGTTCGCCGAGCTCGTTCTCCTCCACGTCCGAGTCGAGCAGCAGCAGCGGCACCCGGCCCACCTGGGCCAGCCAGATCCGGGCGCGCAGCGCCTTGCCGCCGGGCAGCGCCAGGGAGACCTGCGCCGGCGTGCCGTCGCTCTCCTTCAGCTGGGTGAGGGGCAGTTCGTTCGGGTCGAGCACCGGGTAGTGCTCCTGCTGCCAGCCGTCCCGGGAGAGGGTCTGCCGGAAGTACCCGTGCCGGTACAGCAGCCCCACCCCGATCAGCGGCACCCCGAGGTCGCTGGCCGCCTTCAGGTGGTCGCCGGCGAGGATGCCGAGGCCGCCGGAGTACTGCGGGAGCGCGGCCGTGATGCCGAACTCGGGCGAGAAGTAGGCGACGGCGGCGGGCAGGCCGTCGGCCTGTTGCTGGTACCAGCGGTCGCCGGTGAGGTAGTCGTCGAGGTCGTCGGCGGCGGCGGTGAGGCGGCGCAGGAACCGCCGGTCCCCGGCCAGCTCGGCCAGCCTGTCGGGTCGTACGCTGCCCAGCAGCCGCACCGGGTCGCCGCCGGCACCGGCCCAGCCCTCCGGGCAGACGGACTGGAACAGGTCGCGCGTTTCGGCGTGCCAGGACCAGCGCAGGTTGCGCGCCAGGTCGCTCAAGGGCCGGAGGGGGGCGGGGAGAACGGGACGGACGGTGAACCGACGGATCGCCTTCACATGCCACCTCGACGCGTCGCGGGGTGAGACGCACGGCGTTGTACGTCTCGTCGTCGCCTTCGACGGTAGTGGTTACCGCGCGGTCGGTGGGGACGTACCCGTCGGGGGTGTCGGAGGGGCGTCAAGACCCGGTCACCGGGCACTCGCGAAAGAGGGGCCGGTCTTGTGGGTGGACGTACGCGTGAGTAGTTAACAAAGTGCCGGATTGCCCACCCGAACCGGGTGGGAAGGCTCCTCCGGTACGCACCCCACAGGAGCACCACAGCACCTCGCAGGACCCACCTCCCCATGTCCATCCGCCATACCCTCGTTGCAGCGGACAGGAGCGGTCATGCCCGCCACGCACCACTCGTCAGCACCACCGACAAGCAGTAAGGCCAAGGCCACAGGAAAGAAGACGACGGGCAGGAAAGGCACGGCGCCGGCCGGCGCCGGCGGTCCGTCCACCGCCGTCGACGCCGCCGGGGAACGGTCCTCCCCGGACACGGCCACCACCGTGGGCCGTATCCCCGTCCTCGACGTACGTCCCGTGGTCCAGCGCGGCCGCCGGCCCGCCAAGGCCGTGACCGGGGAGTCGTTCGAGGTGTCGGCCACCGTGTTCCGGGAGGGCCACGACGCCGTCGCGGCGAACGTGGTGCTGCGGGACCCGGCGGGCCGGCCGGGCCCCTGGACGCCGATGCGGGAACTCGCCCCGGGCACCGACCGCTGGGGTGCCACCGTCACCGCGGGCGAACCCGGCCACTGGACCTACACGGTGGAGGCCTGGTCCGACCCGCTCGCCACCTGGCGGCACCACGCCCGGATCAAGATCCCGGCGGGCATCGACACCGAACTGGTCCTGACCGAGGGCGCGCAGTTGTACGAGCGTGCGGCCGGCGGGGTCCCGGAGGACCGGCGGCAGGCCGTCCTGGACGCGGCGGCGGCCCTGCGGGACGAGAACCGCCCGGCCGCCTGGCGGCTGGCGGCGGCGCTGGCGCCGGAGGTGGAGTCGGTGCTGGCCCGGTATCCGTTGCGGGAGTTGGTCACCGCCTCGGATCCGATGCCGTTGCTGGTGGAGCGTGAACGCGCCCTGTTCGGTTCGTGGTACGAGTTCTTCCCCCGTTCGGAGGGCACCGCCGAGCAGCCGCACGG
>NZ_JBEXKG010000234.1:0-8754 GCF_040609555.1 Streptomyces sp. NPDC004658 | reverse complement strand
TTCTCGGCGGCGGCCAGCGCCAGGGAGGCGTGCCGGTAGGCGAGTTCGGCGGCGATGAGGGCGCTGCGTTCGCGGGCGCCCTCGGAGTGCGTGACGGCGTACGCGGCGGCCGTCACGCGCTGGGCCAGGTCGGCGGCCCGGAGCCGCTCCCGCACGGCCCGCGCGGACAGCCGCCGGGCCAGCGTCCGGGTGCGGCGCTCGGCGCCCGCGTGGACGTCACGCGCGCGTGCACGCGTCTCGGCGGCCTCCACGATCCGGCCGAGCAGGTCGACGGAGCCGGCGGTGAAGTCCCGTTCGGCGATCAGTTCGGCGCGCCGGCCGAGCTTGTTGCCGAAGCCGCTGACGAGGTCGGCGAGGCCGTCGGTGTCGCGGGTGTCGGTGACGGCGCGCAGCAGCAGGTCGGTGAAGTCGGAGTCCTTCTTGACCGCGAAGAGACCGGCCGCCTCGCCCTCGTCGGCGTTCATCTCGCGCTGGTAGCGGAAGAGTTCGGGGTCGAGGCCGAGGTCGCCGAGGTGCTCGGTCCAGCGCTCGTGGATCTCCTCCCAGTGCACCTCCAGGTGCGGGTAGACCTTGCCGGCCTCCATGAGGGCGTCGCGGAAGCCCTTCATGGTGCGGCGGCGGCCGTGCGCGCCGGAGGTGCCCTCGGCGGGCGGCCGTACGGAGGTGGACTCGGCGACGGGCAGGTTGTCCAGGCTGAGGCCGGGTCCGGGGCGGAAGGAGTACCAGGCCTCGGCGAACTTGCGCGGGTCGTTGGAGACCTGCCGGCCGCGCCACTCGCTGACCTTGCCGACGACCACGCACTCTCCGGTCAGCACGTGCTGCCACTCCAGGGCGACGTGGCCGCAGTCGTCGGCGAGCAGGAACTTGCGGAGCACGCCGGAGCTGGCGCCGCCGAGGGTGTTGCGGTGGCCCGGCAGCATCACCGAGAAGATCAGCTTGAGCAGGACGGACTTGCCGCCGCCGTTCTCCAGGAACAGCACGCCCGCGGGCGCGGGCCGGCGCGGCGGGCCGGACGGCTCCTCCTCGAAGAACTCCACCTGCGTGGGCGCCGGGTCGGGCACGGGCTCGCCGACGCCCCTGAGGTCGAGCACGGTGTCGGCGTAGCGCGCACCGGCGGGACCGATGGAGTAGAGGCGGACCCGGGACAGCTCGTACATGGCGGACTCTCGTAAGTCTGGTGAAAGGTGCGGTGGTTCAGAAGGGGCTGGAGCTGCGGCAGCTTCAGCGTCAGGAGTGGAAGGGCAGTCCGGCGTCGGCCACCAGGTCCAGGTCGTCGGTGTCCTGGGCGGGCAGCAGGGTGGCCGTGCCGTCGGTGACCGGGACGATGCCCAGCTCCACCAGTTCGGCCAGGGCGGCGCTGCCGGCCATGTCGCGGACCTGGAGCTGGTAGCGCGCGGTGGTGCGGTAGGTGCCGCCGTTGTCGTCGCCGGTGCGCTGGAGGAAGCCCGAGTCGGTGAGGAAGGCCATGGCCTTCGCCACGATGCCGGTGGTGGAGGCGGCCGGCCGGCGGGCGTCCTTGGTGGCGCCGGTGGCGCTGCGTCTGGCCCAGATGCGCCAGGCCGCCTCCAGGCCGGGCGCGTCGGTCGCCGGGTCGGTGTTCTCGCCCTGCTCCTCGGCGCGTTCCTCCAGGCGGCGGCAGGCCTGCCGGACGAAGGCGTCGACGCCGTTGACGGTGACCCGGCCGATGTAGGAGTCGTCGGCCAGGTCCTCCGGGCGCGGGAACGCCAGCGCGGCGACGGCGAGATGGGCGAGTCCGTGCAGGAAGCGGTCGCCGGAGTCGGCGGCGGTGCGACGCGCGTAGTCGCCCATGCGGACGGCGAACACCGAGTCCTCGGCGGCGGTCACGGCCATCCCCGCGCGCGGGGAGACTTCCAGCACCACGAGCCCGAGGCCGGCGGCGACGGCGTCGGCGAGCCGGGCGAACGCCGGGTCGTCGCGGTAGCGGCGCAGCAGCTCGGTGTACTCCTGGTCGCGGGCGGGCGCCAGCTTGGGCTGGAGTCCGAAGGCGACGAGCCGCGCCGCGTCGGCGGCGTCGGCGGGGGTGACGGCGGAGCCGGCCGGGGCGGCGGCGGGCTCGGGTTCACTCCGGTCGACGTGCTCGGTCACGGGTTCGGCTCCTTGTCGTGCTCTCGTCCACTCATGCCGCTCATGCCGGTCATGCCGCTCATGCCGGTCATGCGGGTCATGCGGGTCATGCAGGTCATGCAGGTCATGCCGCTTCCGTCCGGTCCGCGGCCATCCCGGCCGCGTCGAGCAGGGCGGTCCCCACGATCAGGTCCGCTCCGCCGAACTCGGGATCGTCCAGTTCGGTCCCGTCGTCCACGGCGAACAGCAGCTTCTCCTCGCCCTGCCGGTAGGCGGTGCCGACGGCGGGGCTGGCCGCGTGGACCGCCAGCAGCGCCACCAGGTAGGCGAGGTCCGGGTCCCCGGTGCGCCGGGCCTCGGCCAGCAGGCCCGACAGTCGTCTCGGGGCGTCCGCCGGCAGGTCCAGCAGCTCCGTCGCCGCGGCGAGCTGTTCCTCGCTGAAGCGGCTGTCGTCCGGCGTCGCGATCAGATCGGGCTCGGGCATCTCCGCGCCCAGGTGCTCCCGCTCCACGGGCGGGGTCAGCAGGATGTCCACGAGGTCACCGACCCGCACGGACACCGGCGTGCGCAGTCCCGTGCCGCGCGCGAAGAAGGCGTCGGTGACCCGGATCGCCTGTTCCAGGGGCAGCGGCAGGACGGGGGCGACGAGATGGCCGTACAGGTCTATCCCGGACGTCGTCGCCGGCGTGGCGAAGGCCTGCCGGTCCTGTTCGGCGCGGAACAGCGGGCCCGCCTCCAGCAGGCGTGACTGGAGCTGGGTGTGGCGCCGGATGCAGTCCTTGACGATGTCGACGAGCTCGGCGGCGCGCCGCTTGTGCTCCGGGTCCTCGGTCTCGTCGCGGGCCTTGCGGATGTTGGTGAGGATGGCGTTCTCGTGGCGGTAGCGCTCGGCCACGTGGTCCAGGGCCTCGGCGATCATGTCGGGGACGGCGTTGAGCCAGTCGACCGCGCGGACGTTGCGCCGGGTGGCCTCCAGGGCCCGGCGGAGCGTCTCGGAGTACTGGACCGTGCGGTAGCGGGCCTGTTCGGCGGCGAGCTGGGCGTCGGCGAGCCGGCCGCGGTTGATCAGTACCTCCAGCTTGACCTCGGCGGCGATCTGGGCGCTGGTGACGTCGGTGTCGAGGGCGCCGACCAGGACGTTGACCGCCTCGTCCGTCGTGCGCAGGTAGACGGTGCCGCCGGGGCCGGGCACCTCCTCGATCAGCTTGAAGTCGTAGTCACGGCGGACGTACGTGCCGTCCGGCGCGAACGTGCCGTAGACCGCGCGGAAGCCGCGGTCCACGCTGCCGACGTTGATCAGGTTCTCCAGGACCCAGCGGGCGACGCGCTCGTGTTCGGCGGCGGGCCGGCCCGGGGCCTGGGCGGCGATGCGCGGGACGAGCCGGGCCACGATCTGCTCGTGGTCGGCGCCGGTGTCGAAGTCCATGTTCAGCGTGACCAGGTCGATGGCGGCCAGCGCCACCTCGGCCATCCCGTACACCGAGTACTCGCCGGCCAGGTTGGCCTTGCGGGCGTCCAGGTCGTGCAGCGGCGCGGTGCAGGCGAGCGCGCGCAGCCGACGCGCCAGCCCCTCGTCGGCGGCCGGGCCCGGAGCCGGGCGCGGCCCCGCGCTGAGCTGGGGCGGAACACGGTCCGTCGATGCAGGCGAAGTCACGGTGCACAGACTAGGTCCTGGGTCTGACATCGACCCAAACGAGAGGCTCCCCTGGCCCGGCCGGCGCCCGCGCTCCCGCCGGGCGCCCGCGTTCCGGCCAGGCTCCCCCGCTCCGGCCGAGCCCGGCACGGCTGCCGACCGCGCCCCTACACCGCGCCCCTACGGGGACCCCTCCTCGCCCACCCTGCGCCGGTACACCTCCACCACCCGTTCCAGCGAGTCCGCGAGATACGTCTCCAGGAGCCGTTCCGCGCCGCTCCGGTCGCCGGCCTGGAGCGCCTGAAGGATCTCGGCGTTGCGGGCGAGGTACGGCTCGTGCAGCCGGCGCGGGTCGTCCACGACGTGGAAGGCCAGGCGCAGCTCGGCGAAGACGCTGCGCATCAGCTCGTCGGTGCGTTCGCTGCCGGCCATGGCCACCAGTTCCCGGTGGAAGTGGATGTTGGCCGTACCCAGCCCTTTCCAGTCATTCTCGGCGACCGCCGTACGCCCCTCCTCGACCGCCGAGACCAGCCCGTCCAGCCGGTACGGCGGTTCGCCCAGCCCCCGGACGACGGCGCACTCGACGAGGGAGCGCGTGCGGTAGATGTCCTCCACGTCCTCGACGGTCAGGACCCGCACGAACACGCCCCGGTTGAGTTCGTGGACCAGCAGGCGCTCGTGGGTGAGCAGCCGGAACGCCTCGCGCAGGGTGTTGCGGGAGACGCCGAGCGCCCCGCCGATGCTGTCCTCGGACAGCCGGGTGCCCGGCGGGAAGTAGCCCTCGGAGATACGGCTTCTGAGGATGTCCGAAACCCGCTCCGCGGTGCTGGTACGGCCCAGAAGGACCCGGTCGCCGGCCAGTCCCGTCAGCTGCTCTGCCATGCCCGGAATTCAATCGCAGACACCAGAACGAAACAACACGGGTATTGAAGGATCGTTGAACGATCCTCTACGGTGCTCCGCACGGCTCACTTTCCCAGCACCCTCCGTCCCTCTTCTGCGAGGTGCCCATGAGCACGACCCCACCGCCCCGCTCACCCTCCGCGCCCTCCACCGGCACACGCCCGGTGCGGGCCGAACGCGCCGACGAGGACGGCGCGTTCGCCTGGCTGCGCGCCCTCGGTCCGCGCGGTCGGCGTGCGTTCGCCGGAGCTTTCGGTGGATATGCCCTGGATTCGTACGACTACTTCACCCTGCCGCTGAGCATGGTGGCGCTCTCGGCGTACTTCGGCCTCAGCAGCGGCCAGACCGGCCTGTTCACCACCGTCACCCTGGTGGTCTCTGCGGTCGGCGGCGCCGCCGCGGGCGTGATCGCGGACCGGGTGGGCCGCGTCCGCGCCCTGATGATCACGGTGGTCACGTACGCCGTCTTCACCGTCGCCTGCGGCTTCGCGCCCACCTACGAGACCCTGCTCGTCTTCCGTGCCCTGCAGGGCCTCGGCTTCGGCGGCGAATGGGCGGTCGGCGCGATCCTGGTCGCCGAGTACGCGAGCGCGCGCCACCGGGGCCGTACGCTCGGCGCGATCCAGAGCTCCTGGGCGGTCGGCTGGGGGCTGGCGGCGGTCGTCTACACGCTCGTGTTCTCCTTCGCCGGCGACGACCTGGCCTGGCGGGTGATGTTCTGGACCGGCGCGCTGCCGGCGCTGCTCGTGGTCTGGCTGCGCCGCTCGGTGCACGACGCGCCCGCGGCGACGGCGGCCCGCGAACAGGACCCGCGCCGCGGCTCGTTCACGGCCGTCTTCCGGCCGGCCGGCCGGGACGGCGCCCCGGGCCTGCTGCGCACCACGGTGTTCGCGAGCCTGCTCTCCACGGGCGTGCAGGGCGGCTACTACACGCTGGCGACCTGGGTGCCGACGTACCTGAAGTCCGAGCGGGGTCTGTCGGTCGTCGGCACCGGCGGCTATCTGGCCTTCCTGATCTCCGGCGCCTTCCTCGGCTACCTGACCGGCGGCCACCTCACCGACCGGCTGGGCCGGCGGAACAACATCTGGCTGTTCGCCCTGCTGTCGGCGGTGTGCATCCTGGCGTACGCGAACATCCCGCACGGCGCCAACACCCTGCTGCTGGTGCTCGGTTTCCCGCTCGGCTTCTGCATGTCGGCCATCTTCAGCGGCTTCGGCTCCTACCTGAGCGAGCTGTACCCGACGGCGGTGCGCGGCACGGGGCAGGGCTTCACGTACAACACGGGCCGGGCGGTGGGCGCGGTGTTCCCGACACTGGTGGGCTTCCTGGCGGACAGCTGGGGCGTCGGCGGGGCGCTGGTCTTCGGCGCGATCGGCTACGGCCTCGCGGCGCTGGCGCTGCTCGGGCTGCCGGAGACGCGCGGGAAGGAGCTGGCGTGACGCGGGTGAACCGTACCGAGGACCGGCCCGTCACCACCGTCGACGCGCACGCGCACGCGTGGAGCCCGAAAACCGCGCGCGCCCGCTTCCGCGCCGGTCTGGCCGGGCCGACCGCCGGGGTCGCGGCGGGGCACACGCAGGCCAACCTGATCGCGGTGCCCGCCGACTGGGCCTACGACATGCTGCTGTTCTGCCAGCGCAATCCCAAGCCCTGCCCCGTGCTCGACGTCACGGACGCCGGTTCCCCGGCGACCGTCCTCGCCGAGGGCGCCGACCTGCGCACCGATCTGCCGCGTTACCGGGTGTGGCGGGACGGCGAGCTGGTGGACGAACCCACGGACGCGCGCGCGTACTGGCGGAAGGACCTGGTGTCGTTCCTGATCGGGTGCAGCTTCACCTTCGAGTGGGCGCTGGCCCGGGCGGGCGTGCCGATCCGGCACGTCGAGCAGGGCCGGAACGTGCCGATGTACGTGACGAGCCGGGCCTGCCGGGCGGCGGGCCGGCTGCGCGGGCCGATGGTGGTGTCCATGCGGCCGGTGCCGCCCGAGCGTCTGGGCGCGGCGATCCGGGAGAGCAGCCTGCTGCCGGCCGTGCACGGCGGTCCGGTGCACTGCGGCGACCCGGAGGCCCTCGGCATCGAGGACCTCTCCCGGCCCGACTTCGGCGACCCGGTGACCGTCGCCGACGGCGACATCCCGGTCTTCTGGGCCTGCGGGGTGACCCCGCAGGCGGCCGTGATGGCCTCCCGGCCGCCGTTCGCCCTCACCCACGCGCCGGGCCAGATGTTCCTGACCGACGCACGGGACGAGCAGTACCGGCTGGTCGGCGTCGACTGAGCCCGGTCGGCCGGGCACGCGCCGAGCCGAGCGGCACCGCACCGAGGAACCCGCACGAGAACCGGAGACGCGAGAACACCATGACCGCGATCGATCTGAACGCCGACCTGGGCGAGGGCTTCGGCCGCTGGCGGCTGACCGACGACGAACAGCTGCTGTCCGTAGTCACCAGCGCCAACGTCGCCTGCGGCTTCCACGCCGGGGACGCGGCCACCATGCGCCGGGTGTGCGAACGGGCGGCCGAGCGCGGGGTGACGATCGGCGCGCAGGTCTCCTACCGGGACCTGGCCGGTTTCGGGCGGCGCGCGATGGACGTGCCGCCCGCCGAGCTGGCGGCCGAAGTGGCCTACCAGATCGGCGCCTTGGAGGTGTTCGCGCGGGCGGCGGGGTCGCGCGTGGCGTACGTCAAACCGCACGGCGCGCTCTACAACCGGGTCGTGCACGACGAGGAGCAGGCCCGCGCGGTGATCGAGGGCGTGCGCCTGGCGGACGCCTCGCTGCCCGTACTGGGCCTGCCCGGCTCGCGCTTCCTGGAGGTGGCGGCCGAGGCGGGTCTTCCGGCCGTCACGGAGGCCTTCGCGGACCGCGCGTACACCGACGAGGGCACGCTGGTGCCGCGCGGCGGCGAAGGCGCCGTCGTGACCGACCCGGACGCCGTCGTGGAGCGCTCGGTGAGTCTCGCGCGCTCCGGCACGGTCATCGCGCACTCCGGCGCGCGGATCCAGGTGCGCGCCCGGTCACTGTGCCTGCACGGCGACACGCCGGGCGCGGTCGGCCTGGCCCGGCGGGTGCGCGAGCGGCTGGTGGCGGCGGGCGTGCGGGTGGAGGCGTTCGTATGAGGGCGCTTCCCGTCGGCGACGACGCGCTGCTCGTCGAGGTGGCCTCCGGCCAGGAGGCGCAGGCTCTGCACGCCGAGCTGCTGAGGCGTCGCGCGCAGGGCGCGCTCACCGTGCGCGAGATCGTCCCGGCGGCCCGCACGGTCCTGCTCGACGGGCTCGCCGAGCCGGACCGCTGGGCGGCCGAACTGACCGGCGCGCGCGTGCCGGAGATGGCTGCCCGCGCGCGCGAGCTGATCGAACTGCCCGTGCGGTACGACGGCCCGGACCTGGCGGCGGTCGCCGCGCACTGGCGGGTGCCGGAACGGGAGGTGGCCCGCGTCCACGCCGGAACCGAGTTCACGGTGGCCTTCTGCGGCTTCGCCCCCGGCTTCGGCTATCTCACCGGGCTCCCGGAGCACTACCACGTCCCGCGCCGCGCCACCCCGCGCACGGCGGTTCCGGCCGGCGCCGTGGCACTGGCCGGCCCGTACACCGGCGTCTACCCGCGCTCCTCCCCCGGCGGCTGGCAACTGATCGGCACGACGGACGCGGTGCTGTGGGACCCGGCACGCGTACCGGCGGCACTGCTGGAGCCGGGGACGCGCGTGCGGTTCGTACCGGTGGAGGGCGCATGAGCGGCGTACACGGCACGTCCGTCCGGCGGCGAACGGCCGTCCACGCGCGCGCGTGCCTCGTGTCGGCGCCGAGCGCGGGCGGGGAGGCCCCATGACCGACCGTGCGCTCGTCGTCGTGCGCGCCGGGGCGCTGACCACCGTGCAGGACCGCGGGCGGCCGGGGTACGCGCACCTCGGCGTGCCCCGCTCCGGAGCGCTCGACCCGCTCGCGGCGGCGCTGGTGAACCGCCTCGTCGGCAATCCGCCGGACGCCGCCGTCCTGGAGACCACCCTCAACGGCTGCGCGCTGCGCCCGCGTTCGACGGTCACCGTCGCGGTCGGCGGCGCGCCCTGCCCGGTGGCCGTGGGCGGCCGCCCGGCCGCGTGGGGCGCCCCGGTCGTGGTACCGGCGGGCGAACTGCTGGA
>NZ_JBEXKG010000233.1:0-8817 GCF_040609555.1 Streptomyces sp. NPDC004658 | reverse complement strand
CGTCCCTGCCGGTTCCCCCGCTGCGGCGGCTTTTGGTCCCCGCCTGGCCCCCCCTGCTTTGGTACCGGGGGGGGTTGGGGGCGGGTGGCGCGCCCGCGCGGGGCCCCTGGCCACCCCCCCCCCCCGCGGCTCATGAGGGGTTCGGGCGTGGATCAGCCGGTGTAGGTACCGGACTTGACGGGAACCCAGGCACCGTTCTTCACGGCGTACACGGTGAGCTGCTTGTTGGTGGCGTCACCGTACTCGTCGAAGGAGACCTTGCCGGTCACACCGTCGAAGGCCACGCCCTGCATGGCCTCGGTGACCTTGGCGCGGGCGTCGGAGGGCAGCTTGCCGCCGTTGGCGTCGACGACCTTCTTCACGGCCTCGATGATCGCCCAGGCGGAGTCGTAGGCGTAACCGCCGTACGCCGAGTACTCCTCCTTGTAGCCGGCGGCCTTGTAGTCGGCGACGAACTGCTTGGCGGAGGGCAGGTCCTCGACCGGGGCGCCGACGGAGGTGGCGAGGTCGCCGGTGCTCTCGGAGCCGGCCAGCTTCATGAACGTGTCGTCCTTGATGCCGTCACCGCCGACCAGCGGGATCTTGGCGCCGGCGGCCTTGATCTGCTTGCTCAGCGGGCCGGCCTGCGGGTACTCGCCGCCGTAGTAGACGACTTCGGCGCCCGAGTTCTTCACCTTGGTGGCGACGGCGGAGAAGTCCTTGGCGTCCGGGTTGATGTGCTCGGTGCCGACGACCTTGCCGCCGAGCTTCTTGAACTCGTCGGTGAAGGTGGCGGCGAGGCCGGAGCCGTAGGTCTTCTTGTCGTCGATGACGAAGACCTTCTTCTTCTTGGCGGTGTTGAAGACGTACTGGGCGGCGAACGGGCCCTGGATGGCGTCCGTGGTCGCGGTGCGGAAGTACGCCTTGTACGGCCGGACCTTCTTGTTCTGCCAGTCCGGGCCCTGGGTGAGGGCCGGGCCGGTGTTGGCCGGGGAGACCTCGACCAGCTTGGCGTCGTCGAAGACCTTCTGCATCGACTCGGCGACGGAGGAGTTCAGCGGGCCGACGACACCGAGGACGCCCTGCTCGGAGACGAATTTCGAGGCGTTCTGCTGGCCGGCGGACGGCTGCGCCTGGTCGTCGAGCGCCTCGATCTTGAAGGTGACGCCCTTGACGAGCTTCTGCTTGTTGGCGTTGCGGACGGCGAGGTCCGCGGAGTTCTTGATACCGAGGCCCATGGCGGACAGGTCGCCGGTCAGGGGGGCGTCGACGCCGATGACGACGGTGCTGCCGTCGCCGTTGCCGGAGTCGGAGCCCTTGTCGCCGCTGTCGCGCGAGCCGCAGGCGGTGAGGGTGAGCGCTCCCGCCGCCAGCGCGGCGGTGATGGCGATAAGCGAACGTTGACGCACGATCAGTCCTTTCCCCAGGCACAACCGCCTCCCCGTGGAAGCGGCCGAGTCGCGCGCCGCGCTGAATTGGACAATCCGAAGGCGCGGTGACTGGCCGTGACTCTAAGCGTGTGTGGGGAACGTGGAGGAGTGTCTGACCGAGGCTGTGACGCTCTTGTTATGACACGACGTAATGCAGAGCGGTACTTGGTGGGGTGGAAGGTGGAATTCAGGTGGATTCGCACCGTCCGCATTGTGAGAACCCGCAGGACTCGCCTTGATCCTTCCAGGCGTCTCAGCCGTTTTGGTGATTACCCAACATTGTTGCTGCAGGCTACCTGCAGGGCGTGTGAGAGGTCCTGTGCGTAGCGGGGGCCCAGGATGAAGCTCTGTACCTGTATTGCGCGCGTATTACGCAGAGTTACGTCCAGGAAAGGGAGTCCGGCGTTCCTGGGGGCTTTTTCGCATTCCGTCACGTGCATCGTGATCGTGACCTTGCGGGCGGAACCCTCCCTTGTCCGGAACGGAACGGGAGGCTCCGCTCTCAGGGACACCCCCGCGTACGGCTGGGTCACCCGGGTCACGGTGACCGGCGGCCCCGACGCCACGCTCACCAGCACCTCGAAGCTGAAGCTGCGTGGCGGGGCGCTCGCGGGCGCGGTCCGGCCCTCCAGATAGGTCACGTCCACCACCTGCGCCGGGTACGGGACTTGGACGTGCGCGCGGTGCTCGTGCGGGGGTGGCTGATGGGGGCGGGTGGCGTAGAGGTAGCCGCCGCCGGCCAGGGTGACGGCCGTGGTGGCGAGGGCCGCGGTGATGCGCCGGTGGCGGGTGTGGCGGGCGGTCAGGGCCGCGCGCGTCCGGCGGAGTGGTCGGGGGTCCTGGGCGTGTGTGCCTTCTCCGGGCTCCGGCGGGCCGATGCCGCTCATGTCCAGGGACCTCCGCTCGGGGCCCCGTGCCGGTAGCGCGCGGTGCACGCGGTGCGGGCCTGGCGGGCCATCAGACGACGGGCGGCGTCCACGCCTTCCCGCTGCCGCGCCGAGCGTCCCGCCGCCACGACGTCCATGAGGATCTGGTACTGCCCGTGGGACAGGCCCATCGACTGGTAGTCGCCGTAGGTGTCACCGGCGAGCATCCTGCGGGACCAGTAGCCGACGAGCTTCGTGCACAGGTCGGCGGCTGAAGTCGGCTGCGCCGCGACCGTGGTGGGGGCCGGGGAGGGAGCGGAGCCGTCCGGTCCGGTGCAGCCCGCGGTGTACAGCAGCACTGGCAACGCCAGCCCGAGCACCAGGAACCTCACCCCCGGCCGGGGGCCTCCTCGCCGTCCCATGTGCCGAAGCTACGGGCAGGGAGGGCGAGGGGCAACGGTCCGGCAGGGCCCGCGGTGAGGCGGGTCTCAGTTCGCGGCGGACTGCGCGGGCGCACCGTCGCCCGGCCGGACGTCGCGCAGCAGGCAGGTCAGCCGGGCGGTGCAGACACGGCGGCCCTCCTCGTCGCTGATCGCGATCTCGTACGTCGCCGTCGACCGTCCCCGGTGCACCGGCGTGGCCACGCCCGTCACCAGGCCGGAGCGCACCCCGCGGTGGTGCGTGCAGTTCAGGTCCACCCCGACGGCGATCTTCGAGGCGCCGCCGTGCAGCATGGAGCCGACCGAGCCCAGGGTCTCCGCGAGCACCGCGGAGGCGCCGCCGTGCAGCAGGCCGTACGGCTGGGTGTTGCCCTCCACCGGCATGGTCCCGACGACCTTCTCGGCCGAGGCCTCCACGATCTGCACGCCCATCCGCGTGCCCAGGTGTCCGGCCGAGAACAGGGCGGGCAGGTCCACACCGAGTGCCGCGTACTCGTCGAGGACCTCCTGCGGGAACTTCACGTGCTGCTGCTCGCCCATGGGCCGGCTCCGTTCGTCATCCACCTGCTCTGCTCGCTGAGCAAACGCTCAGTCGGTCGCCGATTGTTCCAGACGGCCCCCGGCGGTGCCGGTGTGGTCCTCCAGTCGTACGACGACGGACTTGCTGGCCGGGGTGTTGCTCGTGTCGGCGGTGGCGTCCAGCGGCACCAGCACGTTCGTCTCGGGGTAGTAGGCCGCCGCGCAGCCCCGGGCCGTCGGGTACAGCACGACCCGGAAGCCGGGCGCCCGCCGCTCCACACCGTCCCGCCACTCGCTCACCAGGTCGACGTACGAGCCCTCCGCGACCCCGAGCGACCGGGCGTCCTCGGGGTGCACCAGCACCACCCGGCGCCCGCCCGTGATGCCCCGGTACCGGTCGTCCAGGCCGTAGATCGTGGTGTTGTACTGGTCGTGCGAACGCAGGGTCTGCAACAGCAGACGGCCCTCCGGCAGCGCCGGGTACTCCACCGGCGCCGCCGTGAAGTTCGCCTTGCCCGTGGCGGTCGGGAAGCGCCGCTCGTCACGCGGAGCGTGCGGCAGCGCGAAGCCGCCCGGCCGGGACACGCGCGCGTTGAAGTCCTCGAAACCGGGGATCACGCGCGCGATGCGGTCACGGATCGTCGCGTAGTCCTTCGCGAACTCCTCCCACGGCACGACGCTGCGCTCACCGAGCACCCGGCGGGCGAGACCGCAGACGATGGCCGGCTCGGACCGCAGCTGCGGGCTCGCGGGCCGCAGGCGCCCGCGCGAGGCGTGCACCATGCCCATGGAGTCCTCGACCGTCACGAACTGCTCGCCGCCGTCCTGCACATCGCGCTCGGTCCGGCCCAGCGTGGGCAGGATCAGCGCCCGCGCGCCCGTGACCACGTGCGAGCGGTTCAGCTTGGTCGACACGTGCACCGTCAGCCGCGCGCGGCGCATCGCGGCCTCGGTGACCTCGGTGTCGGGCGAGGCGGAGACGAAGTTGCCGCCCATGGCGAAGAAGACCTTCGCCTCGCCGTCGCGCAGCGCACGGATGGCCCGTACGACGTCGTAGCCGTGCTCGCGCGGAGGTGCGAACCCGAACTCCTTCTCCAAGGCGTCCAGGAACGCCGGCGCGGGCCGTTCGAAGATGCCCATGGTGCGGTCGCCCTGGACGTTGCTGTGCCCGCGCACCGGGCACACACCCGCACCCGGGCGGCCGATGTTGCCGCGCAGCAGCAGGAAGTTGACCACCTCGCGGATGGTCGGGACCGCGTGCTTGTGCTGGGTGAGGCCCATGGCCCAGCAGACGATGGTCCGCTTCGAGGCGAGGACCATGCCGAGGGCCCGCTCGATCTCCGCGCGCGTGAGACCGGTCGCGGTCAGCGTCTGCTCCCAGTCGGCGGCACGCGCGGCCTTCGCGAACTCCTCGAAGCCGTGGGTGTGCTCGCGGACGAACTCCTCGTCGACGGCGCCGTCGGTCTCCAGGATCAGCTTGTTGAGGAGCCGGAAGAGGGCCTGGTCGCCGCCGATGCGGATCTGCAGGAACAGGTCGGTGAGGGCGGCGCCCTTGAGGAGGCCCTGCGGGGTCTGGGGGTTCTTGAAGCGCTCCAGGCCCGCCTCGGGCAAGGGATTGACGCTGATGACCTTCGCGCCGTTGGCCTTGGCCTTCTCCAGCGCGGAGAGCATGCGCGGGTGGTTCGTGCCCGGGTTCTGGCCCGCGACGATGATCAGGTCGGCCTTGTACAGGTCCTCCAGCAGGACGCTGCCCTTGCCGATGCCGATCGTCTCGCTGAGCGCCGACCCGGACGACTCGTGGCACATGTTCGAGCAGTCGGGCAGGTTGTTCGTGCCCAGCTCGCGTGCGAAGAGCTGGTAGAGGAACGCGGCCTCGTTGCTGGTGCGGCCGGAGGTGTAGAACACGGCCTCGTCGGGGGAGCCGAGGGCGGCGATCTCCTCGGCGACGATGTCGAAGGCCCGCTCCCAGGAGACCGGCTCGTAGTGCGTGCCGCCCTCGGGGAGGTACATGGGGTGCGTGAGCCGGCCCTGCTGCCCCAGCCAGTAGCCGCTGCGGCCGGACAGGTCGGCGACGGAGTGCGCGGCGAAGAACTCGGGCGTGACCCGGCGCAGGGTGGCCTCCTCGGCCACCGCCTTGGCGCCGTTCTCGCAGAACTCCGCCGTGTGCCGGTGGTCCGGCTCCGGCCAGGCGCAGCCCGGGCAGTCGAAGCCGTCCTTCTGGTTCACGCGCAGCAGCGTCAGCGCGGTGCGCCTCACGCCCATCTGCTGCTGGGCGATGCGCAGGGTGTGCCCGATGGCCGGCAGCCCCGCCGCCGCGTGCCGGGGCTCCGCGACCTGCGGCGCGTCCTGGACCGGGTCACCCTTGGGCGGCTTCGTCGCCATCGCACGATCCCCTTCGACTGCGTGTGAGAAGTACGCCGACGATCCTCCCACGGCCCGCTGACAGTGCCGCCGGGCGGGCCGGGCGTGCGGGCCGGGCGGGAGGCGGCGGCGGGCGGCGAATCGCTCGCGCGGGACTGCGCGGCGGGCGGCGGATCGCTCGCGCGGGACTCCGCGGCGGGCGGCTCGCGAGGGACTCCGTGGCGCGAGGCTCACGAAGGGCCCTCGTCGCGGCGAGTGGCCACGGTCCGCCCGGGGCGCCGGTCGCCGTGAGTGACCGGGCGGCAGCCGGCCGTATCCCCGCGGCGACCGCCCGGCCCGCACTGTCAGTGGCTCGTGGCAGGATCGGGGACGTGGCAGAGACAGCATCGAAGCAGACCGACAAGACCCCCGGCGGTACCCGTCCCCGGCTGATGCTCATGGACGGGCACTCGCTGGCCTACCGCGCGTTCTTCGCGCTGCCCGCGGAGAACTTCACGACCGCGACCGGTCAGCCGACGAACGCGATCTACGGCTTCGCGTCGATGCTGGCCAACACCCTGCGTGACGAGGCGCCCACGCACTTCGCGGTGGCCTTCGACGTCTCCCGCAAGACCTGGCGCTCGGAGCGGTTCACCGAGTACAAGGCGAACCGCTCCAAGACCCCGGACGAGTTCAAGGGCCAGGTCGAGCTGATCGGCGAACTGCTCGACGCGATGCACGCGCACCGCTTCGCCGTCGAGGGGTACGAGGCGGACGACATCATCGCCACCCTCGCCACACAGGCCGAGGCCGAGGGCTTCGAGGTGCTGATCGTCACCGGCGACCGCGACTCCTTCCAGCTGGTCACCGAGCACACCACCGTGCTCTACCCGACCAAGGGCGTCTCGGAGCTGACCCGGTTCACCCCGGAGAAGGTTTTCGAGAAGTACGGGTTGACGCCCGCCCAGTACCCGGACTTCGCGGCCCTGCGCGGCGACCCCTCCGACAACCTCCCCGGCATCCCCGGCGTCGGCGAGAAGACCGCCGCGAAGTGGATCAACCAGTTCGGTTCCTTCGCCGAGCTGGTCGAGCGGGTGGAGGAGGTCAAGGGCAAGGCCGGGCAGAACCTCCGCGACCACCTGGAGTCCGTCAAGCTCAACCGCGTCCTGACCGAGCTGGAACGCCAGGTGGAGCTGCCGAAGACGGTCGCCGACCTGGAGCGGGCCCCGTACGACCGCAAGGCCGTCGCGATGGTCCTGGACACCCTGGAGATCCGCAACCCGTCGCTGCGCGAGCGGCTCTTCGCCGTCGACCCCGGCTCGGAGGAGGCCGAGGCCACCCCGATCACCACCGACGGCGTCGAGATCGACGGCAGCATCCTGCGCACCGGCGAGCTGGCCCCCTGGCTCGCCGAGCACGGCACCGGACCCCTGGGCGTCGCCACCGTCGACACCTGGGCGCTGGGCACCGGCTCGGTCGCCGAGGTCGCCCTCGCCACGGCCGGGGGAGCGGCGGTCTGGTTCGACCCCGCCGAGCTGGACGAGGCCGACGAGAACGCCTTCGCCGCCTGGCTGGCCGACGCCGCCCGCCCCAAGGTGTTCCACGACGCCAAGAGCGCCATGCGCGTCTTCGCCGAGCACGGCTGGAGCGTCGAGGGTGTCACCATGGACACCGCGCTCGCCGCCTACCTGGTCAAGCCCGGCCGCCGCTCCTTCGACCTGGACGCGCTGTCGATGGAGTACCTGCACCGCGAGCTGGCCCCCGCGGCGGCGGCCGACGGCCAGCTGGCCTTCGGCGCGGACGACGGCGCCGAGGCCGAGGCCCTGATGATCCAGGCCCGCGCCGTCCTCGACCTCGGCACGGCCTTCGAGGGCCGCCTGGCGGAGGTCGGCGCCGCCGACCTGCTCCGCGACATGGAGCTGCCCACGTCCGCGCTGCTCGCCCGCATGGAGCGCCACGGCATCGCGGCGGACCGGCCGCACCTCGAAGCGATGGAGCAGATGTTCGCGGGCGCGGTGCAGCAGGCCGTGAAGGAGGCGCACGCGGCGGCCGGCCACGAGTTCAACCTCGGCTCGCCCAAGCAGCTCCAGGAGGTCCTCTTCGGCGAGCTGGCCCTGCCGAAGACGAAGAAGACCAAGACCGGCTACACCACGGACGCCGACGCCCTGGCCTGGCTCGCCACCCAGACCGACAACGAACTGCCGGTGATCATGCTCCGGCACCGCGAGCAGGCCAAGCTGCGGGTCACCGTCGAGGGCCTGATCAAGACCATCGCGGGCGACGGCCGCATCCACACCACCTTCAACCAGACGGTGGCCGCGACCGGGCGCCTCTCCTCCACCGACCCCAACCTCCAGAACATCCCCGTCCGCACGGACGAGGGCCGGGCGATCCGCCGGGGCTTCGTGGTCGGCGAGGGCTTCGAGTCCCTGATGACCGCCGACTACAGCCAGATCGAACTACGCGTCATGGCCCACCTGTCGGAGGACGCGGGACTCATCCAGGCGTTCACCTCCGGCGAGGACCTGCACACCACCGCCGCCTCCCAGGTGTTCGGCGTCGAGCCCGGCGCGGTCGACGCGGAGATGCGCCGCAAGATCAAGGCGATGTCGTACGGCCTGGCCTACGGCCTGTCCGCGTTCGGTCTCTCCCAGCAGCTGAACATCGAGGCGGCCGAGGCACGCGCCCTGATGGACGCCTACTTCGAGCGCTTCGGCGGGGTGAGGGACTACCTGCGCCGCGCGGTCGACGAGGCCCGCGCCACGGGCTACACGGCGACGCTCTTCGGCCGCCGCCGCTACCTGCCCGACCTCAACAGCGACAACCGCCAGCGCCGCGAGGCGGCCGAGCGCATGGCCCTCAACGCGCCCATCCAGGGCACGGCGGCGGACATCGTGAAGATCGCCATGCTCAAGGTGGACAGCGCGCTGCGGGAGGCGGACCTCAAGTCCCGCATGCTCCTCCAGGTCCACGACGAGATCGTCCTGGAGATCGCCCCCGGGGAGCGGGCGGCCGCGGAGGAGATCGTCCGCCGCGAGATGGCGGGCGCCGTACAGCTCAGGGCCCCGCTGGACGTGTCGGTGGGCGTGGGACCCGACTGGGAGTCGGCGGCCCACTAGCCCCCGGCGCGCGCCGGGGGGAGGCGACCGAGGCGGCGACGGGCCTTGCCGCCCGCGCCGCCCCGGATGCGCACGCCCGGCAGCGGCCTCACCGGTAGGGTCGTCACAACGGAACAGGCCGGCC
>NZ_JBEXKG010000232.1:0-8820 GCF_040609555.1 Streptomyces sp. NPDC004658 | reverse complement strand
CACCACCCCCGTTTCCCGCATCGCCGACAAGCCCGTCGCCGCACTGCCCGGCGTGGGCGCGGCGACCGCCCGCACCCTGGACGGGTACGGCCTGGACACCCTGGGCCGGGTCGCCGCCGCGCCGCTGTCCACGCTCCAGCGGCTGATCGGCGCCAGGGCGGGCCGGGAACTGCGGGAGAAGGCCGCCGGCATCGACCGCGGCCGGGTCGTCCCGAACACCGTCTCGCGGTCGCTGATGACGGAGCGGGCCTTCGCCCTCGACGAGGTGGACCCCGACCGGCACCGCCGGGCGCTGCTGTCGGCCGCCGAGGAGATCGGCTCACGGCTGCGCGCGGTGGAGAAGGTCTGCCGCACCCTGACCCTCACCGTGCGCTACGCCGGCCTCCCCGGGCTTACCCCGAGCGGGCGGACCTCCGCCCCGACCACCCGCAGCCGCACCCTGCGGGAGCCGACCGCGCACTCCGCGGACCTGACCAGGGCGGCCTACGGCATGTACGAGGCGCTCGGCCTGCAACGCGCCCGGGTCCGCGCGCTCGTCCTGCGCGCCGAGGGCCTGACCCCCGCCGACCAGGCCTCCCACCAGCTCACCTTCGACCCCGTGGACGAGAAGGTCCGCCGGGTCGAGGAGGTCGCGGACCGCGCGCGGGCGAAGTTCGGGCCACGGGCGGTGATGCCGGGGACGCTGGCCGTGGTGTGCGCGCTCGGTCGGCCCAGGGCGGCGTGAGACGAGCCGTCGGGGTCGACGATCACCGTGCCGCCCGCCGCGATCCAGGGCGGCGCATCCCTGCCGAGGGAGGCCGCGTCCGGTGACGGCTCGTCAACACCCGGCGCCTCCCCGGTTATCACTGGAAGTTTTTACTGACGCGTAACTTCACACTTGCACTACTCGCTCGTAACTTGACGAATGAACAGCATCCCGTGATCCGGATCACAGGGTCAGGCCGTGCACCTCCCGTGAGCCGCAAGGAGATCACACGATGCTGCCCTGGAAACGAGTGCTCAGACCCCTCGCCGCGCTGCTCCTCACCGCCGCCGTCGCCGTCGTACCGGCCGCCACCGCCAGCGCCTCCGACGCCCCCGCCTCCGGCTGGAACGACTACTCCTGCAAGCCCTCCGCCGCCCATCCCCGCCCCGTCGTCCTCGTCCACGGCACCCTGGGCAACTCGGTCGACAACTGGCTCGGTCTCGCCCCCTACCTGGAGAGCCGCGGATACTGCGTCTACTCCCTCGACTACGGCCAGCTGCCCGGCGTCCCCCTCTTCCACGGCCTCGGACCCATCGACAAGTCGGCCGAACAGCTGGCCGTCTTCGTCGACAAGGTGCTCGCCGCCACCGGAGCCGCCAAGGCGGACCTCGTCGGTCACTCCCAGGGCGGCATGATGCCCCGCTACTACCTGAAGTTCCTCGGGGGAGCCGCCAAGGTGAACGCCCTCGTCGGCATCGCCCCCGACAACCACGGCACCGACCTGGACGGCCTCACCCACCTGCTGCCGTACTTCCCCGGCGCCGAGGACCTGCTCAAGGCCACCACCCCCGGCCTCGCGGACCAGATCACCGGCTCCGGCTTCCTCACCAAGCTCAACGCGGGCGGCGACACCGTCCCCGGCGTGCGCTACACGGTCATCGCCACCCGGTACGACGAGGTGGTCACCCCCTGGCGCACCCAGTACCTGAGCGGTTCCGACGTCCGCAACGTCCTGCTCCAGGACCTGTGCCCGCTCGACCTGTCCGAACACCTCGCCATCGGCCTGTTCGACCGGATCGCCTTCCACGAGGTGGCCAACGCGCTCGACCCGGCCCACGCCACCGCCACCACCTGCGCGTCCGCCTTCAGCTGACGTGCCGCCGGGGCCTGTCCGGCCTGAGCCGCCGGACAGGCCCCGGAACCCTCACCGGCCAAGCGGCGAAATCCCGTGGGGTGATCCGAAGCTAGCCCGGAAGAACCGTGAAATCGCCTGCCAGGAGCGGGCGGAGGAGATCCTTATGGTCCGCTTAAGGAAGCGCTCAGACTGCGCTCAGGCAGATAGCGTGCGGACATGACCGGCAACGAGGGCAACGACACGGAACGGGTCCGCCCCGCCACCACCGACGACGTACCGGCCGTCAGAGCGGTGACGGACGCGGCCTATCACCCCTACATCGCGCGCATCGGCGTGGTGCCCCAGCCCATGGAGGCGGACCACGGGGCGGACGTGTCCGCCGGCAAGGTGTTCGTCACCGGGGAGCCCGTGGTCGGGCTCGTGGTGGTCGAGGCGTTCCCCGGCCATCTCTTCCTGGACAGCGTCGCCGTCCACCCCGACGCCCACGGCACGGGCGTCGGGCGGCGGCTGCTGCGCTTCGTCGACGCACGCGCGCGGGAACTGGGGCTCGACGAGATCAGGCTCTACACGAACGCGATGATGTGGGAGAACCAGAAGATCTATCCGAAGTACGGCTACGAGGTCGTGGCGCGCCGGGTCGACGGCCCGTACGACCGGATCCACTACCGCAAGCGGCTGCGCTGAGGCGTCGCCGTGTCAGCCGTCGGGCCACCAGGTGCGGGCGATGTCCCTGCGCACCTCGGGGCGCCCCGCCGGGCGCTCCTCCGCCTCGTCGCGGATCCGGCGGCTGTCCGTCCTCTTCAGGGGCTTCTGCACGGTCGTACGGCGCATGGCTGCCTCCTTCAGTGCCCACCGGGTTCCGCGTTGTCACGGAGGTAGACGCTTTCGGGGAGAGTTCCTCATCGGTGCCGGTTTGTCAGTGGCGGCTGTCACGTCCGCACTGTCAGTGGCGTGTGTCACTCTCTGGGCATGACGAGCGATGACGCGCACACGGTTGCGGTTGCCCCGGAAGAGGACTGGGATGCGCGGGCCGCCGCCTTCGACGACGAACCGGACCACGGCCTGCGCGACCCCGAGGTGCGCGCGGCCTGGGCGGACCGGCTCCGGGCCTGGCTCCCCGGGCACCCGGCGGACGTCCTCGACCTCGGCTGCGGCACCGGCAGCCTGTCACTCCTCGCCGCCGAGCAGGGGCACCGGGTGACGGGTGTGGACCGGTCGGTGGCGATGGCGCAGCGGGCCCGGGCCAAGCTCGCCGGGCACCCGGCGGCGATCGTGTGCGGGGACGCCGCGGCCCCGCCGGTGGGGGAGCGGCGCTTCGACGCGGTCCTCGTGCGGCATGTGCTGTGGGCGCTGCCGGACCCGGCCGGGGCGCTGCGGCGCTGGCGGCGGCTGCTGCGCCCCGGAGGCCGGTTCGTGCTGGTGGAGGGCGTCTGGGGGACGCTCACCCCGGTCGGCATACCGGCCGCCCGGCTCACCGCCCTGCTGGAGCCGCTGAGCCGGGGCGTGCGCGTGGAGCGACTGTCCGACGACCGCCTGCTGTGGGGCAAGGACGTCGACGACGAGCGGTACGCGGTGGTGGCCACCGTGTGACGGCGGGAGGCCGGCCAGGGTCAGGCCAGCAGTTCCGCGAAGCCGTCGGGCCGGACCGCCAGCGCCTGAAGGGTGTCGAGGGCGGCCACCGCCGCGGACGCGGCCTCCGGGTCCGTCTCCGCGAGGCCGCTCGCGGCGAACTCGTCCTCGTCCAGACGCCGTACGTCCCGCCCGTCCGCGGAGCGCCACAGGTCCAGGTCGAGATCCTCCACCGTCAGCTCGGTGCCGGACCTGACCGCGGGACGCGTGACGTCGCAGTACCAGCCCTTGACCGAGCCGTCCGCCGCGCGGACCTCCTTCACCGAGTACCACCGGTCCCGCCAGTAGTACTCGGTGAACATGTCACCGGGCTCGAACCGCACGAACCCGAAGTCCCGGACCCCGGAGCCCGCCCAGGGGGCGCGTACGGCGATCCGGTCGCCGTCGTCCGCGAGGAGGTCCGCCGGGTAACGGATCTTCGTGCGGCCGGCCTTGACCAGGACGACCTCCAGCCGGGCCGGCTCAGCCGAGTTCGCGGACATAGCGCACCTCCGTGGCACAGACCTCGTAGCCGAGCCACTTGTTGATCGCGATCATGGGGGCGTTGCCGGTGTCGTTGCCCGTGAAGGCCTCGGTGACACCGGCGGCACGGGCCCGGTGCAGAGAGTGGATCTTGGCGAGCTTGGCCAGGCCACGGCCGCGGTGCGCGCGGGCGGTTCCGGTCATCGCCGTGGAGTAGCGGCCGTCGCCGTCGGTGTAGGCCGCGGTGAAGGCGACCGCACGGCCGTCGACACAGGCGACCGTGGTCAGCTCCCTGTTCAGCAGCGGGTGGCGCCAGTTCTCCGCGAGCCACACGTCGTAGTCCGTGAACGCGTAGTCCACGTCGCTCGGTTCGTCGAGCATCGTCTCCGCGTCCAGCTCGAACAGCGGCCGGGGGTCGTCCGCGAAGTCGGCGGCCGTGCGCAGTTCGACGCCGGGCGGGACCTCCAGGAGCGGCGGCAGCGTGTCCTCCCGCAGGCCGAGGCGGAGGAAGTGCGCGGTGCGGCCCCGCCGGTAGCCGCGCCGCTCGGCGAAGGCCCGGTTGGCCTGTTCGTCCAGGGCCCAGGCGAACAGCCTGGTGGCGCCCACGTCCGTCAGGTACTCCTCGGCGGCCCGGACCAGCAGCCGGCCGGCCCCGCGACGGGTCCGGTCCGGGCGGACGTAGACGTTGAGGGCGCCCTGGCCCGGGTCGGGGCTCTCGGGGATCAGGTGCACCTGCGCCGTGCCGATGATCTCGCCGTCCTCCTCCGCGACGAGCGGCCGGAAACGGGCGTCCGGGTGGGTGTGGGCCGCCGTGTGCCGGACCGATTCCGGCGTGAACAGGACGTACGGCAGAGCGAGCCGGCGGACACGGGCGAAGCCCTCGACGTCCGTGGGGACGTCGGGGCGCAGAGGACGCACGAGGACGGTCATGAGGAGGCACCGTACGGGCCTGGAGGGCCGGGTGCCTCTCATTTTCCGGCGGGTGCGGGACAATCGGCCGTGTGAGCCTGAAGATCCGCATCGATGACAGCGCGCCCCCGTACGAGCAGGTGCGGGCGCAGATCTCCGAGCAGGCGCGTTCCGGCGCGCTCCCGGTGGGGTACCGGCTGCCGACCGTGCGGGGGCTGGCCGAGTCCCTGGGGCTCGCGGTGAATACGGTGGCGAAGGCGTACCGGGCGCTGGAGGGCGACGGGGTGATCGAGACGCGGGGGCGCAACGGCACGTTCGTGGCCGCCGCCGGCTCGGCCGCGGTACGGGAGGCCTCCCTGGCCGCCCAGGCGTACGCCGAGCGGGTGCGGCGGCTCGGGCTCGCCGAGGACGAGGCACTGGGTGCTGTGCGCGACGCCCTGCGGGCGGCCTACGGGAGGGGCTGAGGCGAGTCCGGCACCACCGGATCCCGTCCTCGTGGCCGCGGCGCCCTCGTGGCCGCGGCGCCGTCGTGCCGACCGGACGGCGGATCAGCTCAGCTCCGCGGGCTCCGGTGTTCTCGTCACCTCCAGGCCGGCCCGCCTCGCCGTCCGGGCGAACGCCACCGCGTCCTGGACCGCCGCGCCCCCGGGGTCGTTGTTGAAGTACGCGTACACGTCCTCCCCGTCGGACCAGGTCGTCGCGATGCGGTCGGCCCAAGTCTCCAGGGAGCGGCGGCCGTAGCGCGGCCAGGGCTGTGCGCGGCCCTGGTGGAAGCGGACGTAGCCCCAGTCGGTGGTGCGCCACAGCGGGGTGACCGGCCGGGCCAGGACGTCCGCCCAGCACAGGGCCGCGCCCCGGGACGCCAGCACCTCGCGCACCTCGCCCGTCCACCAGGAGTCGTGGCGGGGTTCCACCGCGACCCTGGTACCGGGCGGGAAACAGGCCAGGCAGGCGTCCAGCAGGGGCGGATCGGCGCGCAGGGTGGGCGGCAGCTGGAGGAGGACCGGGCCCAGGCGGTCGCCGAGGCCCGCCGCGTGGGTCATGAGGCGGTGCACCGGCTCCTCGGGGTCCTTCAGCCGCTTGACGTGGGTGAGATACCGGCTGGCCTTGACCGCGACCACGAAGTCCGGCGGGACGCGGACGCGCCAGGCGGCGAAGGTGTCGTACGACGGCAGCCGGTAGAACGCGTTGTTGACCTCCACGGTCGCGAACAGCCGCGTGTACTCCTCCAGCCACAGCCGTGCCGGTACCCCGGCCGGATAGACGCGCTCCCGCCAGTCCTTGTACTGCCACCCCGACGTGCCGACGAACAGGGTCATACCCTCATCAAAGCACTACAGGTACAGGCCCGCGTCCGCGCCCTCCCGGGCCCCCGGCACCGAGGTCGGCGCGGTGCCCCGGCGCAGCGCGTACAACTCGGCCAGGGTCGCGCCGTCCCGGCCGACGCCCTCCTCGGTGCCGAGCCACTTCACCGCCTCCGGGCGGGTCAGCGGGCCGACCTCGATGCGGGCGAGGCAGCGGCCGGGACGGACCACGGCCGGGTGCAGCCGCTCCAGGTCCTCGTTGGTGGTGACACCGACCAGCACGTTGCGGCCCTGGCCCAGCAGGCCGTCGGTGAGGTTCAGCAGCCGGGACAGGGCCTGGCCCGCCGTGTGCCGGGCCTCGCCCCGGATCAGCTCGTCGCAGTCCTCCAGCAGCAGCAGGCGCCAGCGGCCCTTGCCCGCCCCGTCCTCCTCCCCGATGGCGATGTCCATCAGATAGCCGACGTCGGAGAAGAGGCGCTCCGGGTCCAGGACGCAGTCGACCTGGCACCAGTCGCGCCAGGAGCGGGCGAGGGTGCGCAGGGCCGAGGTCTTGCCGGTGCCGGGCGGGCCGTGGAGCAGCAGCAGCCGGCCGGCGATGTCCTGCGGGGTCGTCTTCATCAGGCGGTCCATCGCGTCCGCCACCGGCGCCGTGTAGTTGGGCCGGACCTCGTCCCACGTGCCCGCGGAGATCTGCCGGGTGGTGCGGTGCGGGCCGCGCCTGGGGGAGACGTACCAGAACCCCATGGCCACGTTCTCCGGCTGGGGTTCCGGCTCGTCGGCCGCGCCGTCCGTGGCCTGGTCGAGGATCCGCTTGGCCAGTTCGGCGGTGGTCGCGGTGACCGTGACGTCCGCGCCCCGGTTCCAGCGGGAGACCAGCAGGGTCCAGCCGTCCCCCTCGGCGAGGGTCGCGCTGCGGTCCTCGTCGCGGGCCACCCGCAGCACGCGGGCGCCCTCCGGCAGCAGGGTCGCGCCCGAGCGCACCCGGTCGATGTTCGCGGCGTGCGAGTAGGGCTGCTCGCCCGTCGCGAAGCGGCCGAGGAACAGCGCGTCGACGACGTCGGACGGCGAGTCGGAGTCGTCGACGTGGAGCCGGATCGGCAGAGCGTCGTGCGGGTTGGCGGACATGCCGCCATGATCCGTCACGGATGCGCTCCGCGCACGGTATTTCCGTCCCTCGTCCCGGGTGTCCCCGCCGCCCGCCCGGCTGGTGACGGGGCATCAACGGTTGCGGCAGGCGTGCGCAATAGATGAGCGGTGAACGTTTCGGATCGATCCTGTCGAGATGACAAAAGTCTTGGCATGGACACTTCCTGTCAACACGCGTAGCTGCTACCACAGTTGTGGCAGAGATCCTGCTAAAGGGAGGTTCCATGAGACGTTCCCGACTTACCGGATTCGTGACCTCGCTCCTCCTCGCCGCCGGCCTCGGTCTCACCGGGGCCGCTTCGGCGCAGGCGTCCTCGACCGCCGCGACCGGCGGCTACGTCGCACTCGGTGACTCCTACTCCTCCGGGGTGGGCGCCGGCAGTTACATCAGCTCGAGCGGCGACTGCGACCGCAGCACGAAGGCCTACCCCTACCTGTGGAACGCCGCCCACAGCCCCTCCTCGTTCGCCTTCAACGCCTGCTCCGGCGCGAAGACGGACGACGTGCTCGCCAACCAGCTCGGCTCCCTGAACTCCTCCACCTCGCTGGTGTCCCTCACCATCGGCGGCAACGACGCCGGCTTCGCCGACGTCATGACCACCTGCGTGACCAGCTCGGACAGCACGTGCCTGTCCCGCATCAACACCGCCAGGGCGTACGTCGCCAACACGCTCCCCGGCAAGCTGGACACCGTCTACAACGCCATCAGCGCCAAAGCCCCGTCCGCCCGGGTCGTCGTCATCGGCTACCCCCGCTTCTACCTGCTCGGCCAGACCTGCCTTGGCCTCTCCGAGACCAAGCGGTCCGCGATCAACGACGCCGCCGACTACCTCGACACCACCATCAAGGCCCGCGCCACCGCCCACAACTTCGTCTTCGGCGACGTCCGCACCACCTTCTCCGGCCACGAGATCTGCTCCGGCAACTCCTGGCTGCACAGCGTCAACTGGCTCGACATCGGCGAGTCGTACCACCCCACCGCGGCCGGCCAGTCCGGCGGCTACCTGCCGGTCCTGAACAACGCGGCATGACCCGCACCTGCCCGTCCGGCAGGGCGGCCCTCCCGGGGCGACTCGCCCGGTGAGGTCCTCAGGGTGAGCCGGAAGGCGAGGCGGAGGTCCCGGACGACGGGGTCTCCGCCGTCGTCGTGCACGTCACCGAGAAGGGCACCGAGTCCGAGGCCGCCCGCACCGGACCGCGCACCTCCACGCCGATCTCGTCGTCGACCGTCCCGCCCTCGGCGTACGTCGTCACCGTCACCCGCTGCTCCCGCGTACGCGCACCGCCCGCCGGGAACGACAGTGTCCGCCACCCGGGGTCCGACACCGAACCGTGCGCGAGCACCCACCGGTACTCCACCCGCGTCGGCAGCCGGCCCACCGTGAACCGCGCCGTGAACGCGGGCGCCCGCGCGGCCGGCGGCGGGCAGGTCCCGGCGTACCGGGTCTGCGTGCCGGTGGCGGGGGCGTCCTGGGGCGGGTCGTCCGCCCAGATCTCCTCGACGAGGGTGTGGGGGGCCGTGGTGCGGCCGGGGCGGAGGGCCAGGGCGG
>NZ_JBEXKG010000231.1:0-8906 GCF_040609555.1 Streptomyces sp. NPDC004658 | reverse complement strand
GCCGACCGCGCCGCGCACCCGGGGCGCCGCGGGTCCCGGCCGCTCGCCGACCGCGTCCCGGTGGAGCGCGAGGGCGGGACGCTGTTCCTGCCCGTCGCCGACATCACCCGCGCCGAGGCCCAGGGCGACCACGCCCGGGTGTACACCCGCGAGGACAGCCACCTGGTGCGCGTTCCGTTGTCCACCCTGGAGGAGTGCTGGCGGGGGAAGGGCTTCGTGCGGATCCACCGGCACCATCTCGTCTCCCTCGCCCGCATCGACGCGTTGCGGCTCGACGGCGGCAGGCCGACGGTCAGGATCGGCGCGTCGGTGCTGGTCGTGAGCCGCCGGTGCGCCCGTGAACTGCGGGATCTGCTGGTCGAGAAGGCCACGACGGGCCTGCCCGGCAACGGTCGCTGACCGGAAGCTGTCGCTTTGGTTCCCTGGTGCGTACACTCCACTGCGAAGTGTGATCATCGCGGTCGGAGGACGCGGCATGGGTGCACCTGGGACTCCTCGACGTGAAGTGGTCACGGGGACTCCGCGTGCGGCCCGCGCGGACCACGGTGGCCGCGGCGGCCGAGGCCACGCCCGCCCCGGTGCCGTCCGGGTGGGAGAGGAGGGCCCGGCCGTCGAACCCCTCGTCGTACACGCCCTGATACGGCGCCAACTCCGGCTCGCGCTGGTCGCGTTCGGTCTGCTGGTCGTCCTGCTCGGACCGCTGCCCCTCGTCTTCACGGCCCTGCGGGACACGGGGGCCTGGCCGGGCAGCGCCCTGATCGTGTGGGCCGTCCTCGGCGTCGCCGTCTACCCGGTGCTCGTCGCCATCGGCCGCTGGTACGTCGTACGCGCCGAACGCGCCGAACGGGACACCGCGGACCTCGCCGAAAGGGCCTGACGGTGACCGGCGCTCACCCACACCGGGCCGGCCGCGCGGGGGCCGCCGGGTGAACCAGACGTACGGCGTCGTGGCCGTGTCGGCGGCGGTCGTCGCGACCCTGGTGATCGGCTCGACGGGGTTGCGCATCTCCCGCACGACCTCCGACTTCTACGTCGCCTCCCGTACCGTCCCGCCGTACCTCAACGCCATGGCCATCAGCGGGGAGTACCTGTCGGCCGCCTCCTTCCTGGGCATCGCCGGACTCGTCGCCGCCGAGGGCGTCGAGATGCTCTGGTTCCCCGTCGGCTACGCCGCCGGCTATCTCGTGCTGCTGGTGTTCGTCGCCGCCCCGCTGCGCCGCTCCGGCGCGTACACGCTGCCCGACTTCGCCGACGCGCGCCTGGAGTCGAAGGCCGCGCGGCGCGTCGCGAGCGTGCTCGTCGTCGGCGTCGGCTGGCTCTACCTGCTGCCCCAGCTCCAGGGCGCGGGCCTCACTCTCGGCCTGGTCACCGGCGCGCCGCGCTGGCTCGGCGGTGTGCTCGTCGCCGTCGTGGTCACCCTGGCCGTGGCCGCCGGCGGCATGCGCAGCATCACCTTCGTCCAGGCCTTCCAGTACTGCCTGAAACTGACCGCGCTGCTCGTGCCGGCGATCTTCCTGGTGCTCGCCTGGCACGGCGACCCGCGGCCCGCCGACGCCCTGGACGAGCCCCCGACGTTCCGCAGGCACACCCAGGTCACCGTCGAGTCCACCGTCCGCATCCGGATCGAGGCGCCACTGCGGGCCGTCGCGACCGGCGCCGTGGACGGACAGGCGTACGACGACGCCCGCCTGCTGCTCGATCCCGGGGTGCACGAGGTCCGGGCCGGGACCACCCTGCGGTTCCCACCCGACACGCCGGTGCCCGAGCGGGAGTCCGACGACGGGCGGCGCACCGGAGCCTCCAGCTGGGCGGCGCCCCTGTCGGGCGGCGAGGACGACCACCCGCTGTACACGACGTACGGGCTGATCTTCGCGACCTTCCTCGGCACCATGGGACTGCCCCACGTCCTCGTCCGCTTCTACACCAACCCCGACGGCCGCGCCGCCCGGCGCACCACCGTGATCGTGCTCGCCCTGGTCGGCGGCTTCTACCTGCTGCCACCCCTCTACGGCCTGCTCGGCCGGATCTACGCCCCCGACCTGCTGCTCACCGGCACCACGGACGCCGCCGTGCTCGTCCTGCCCGAGCGGCTCGTCGGCGGCCCGGCGGGCGATCTGCTCGGCGCGCTGATCGCCGCGGGCGCCTGTGCCGCCTTCCTGTCCACCGCCTCCGGGCTCACCCTGTCCGTCGCGGGCGTGCTCAGCCAGGACGTACTGCCCTCGCTCGGCGTCCGCCACTTCCGGCTGGCGACGCTCCTGGCGGTCGCCGTCCCCGTCACGGTGAGCGTGGCCGCCGGCAACCTCCCCGTCGCCAACGCCGTCGGCCTCGCCTTCGCGGTGGCCGCCTCCTCCTTCTGCCCGCTGCTGGTGCTCGGCATCTGGTGGCGCGGGCTCACCGCGCCCGGTGCCGTCGCGGGGCTGCTCACCGGCGGCGGCAGTGCCCTCGTCGCGGTCGCCCTGACCATCGCCGGGCCCCTGACCGACGGCTGGGCGCACACCCTGCTCGCCTGGCCGGCCGTGTGGTCCGTACCGCTCGGCTTCCTGACCATGATCCTGGTCTCGCTGGCCGGCCGGGACCGGATCCCGGCCGGCACCGAGGCCGCCATGGCCCGCCTCCACCTGCCCGAACGCCCCGCCGGCCAGGGCGCGCCCGCCACCCGCCGAGGAGTGACCACCCCATGACGATCCACCGGCCCGCGGCCGACAGGGCCCGGGCATGAACGGGTTCGCCCTCCTCGCCGCCGGAGCCCCGCTGCTGTTCGCCGGGGGGCTCGCCGCCGGGCGCCTGCTGGCCCGCCGCGCCGCCGAGGGCGGGGCGGACCCCGGTACGCCCGTGGAACGCGCCACCTTCCACACCCTGCACACCGCGTCGGAGGCCGCGCCCCCGCTGCGCGCGGGGCTCACCGAGGACGCGGCGCGCAAGGCGGTACGGCGGCTCCGGCCGCTGTTCGGCACGGCCGCGCTCGGCCTCACCGACCGGGACCGGTCACTGGCCTGGGAGGGGCCGGGCCGGCACCACGAGGAGGCCGTGCTGGACCGGGTCCGTCAGGTGCTGGCCACCGGCCGCGCCCAGACCTTCGCCGTCGGCTGCCCGGACCAGCACTGTCCCGTGCGCTGGGGCGCCGCCGTGCCGCTCACCGTCGACCGGCGGGTGCTCGGCGCCCTCGCCGTGCTCGGCGCCCGGGAGTCGGCGTCCCTCCTCCGGGCCGCCGAGGAGGTGGCGCGCTGGGTCTCCGTGCAGCTGGAACTCGCCGAGCTCGACCGGGCCCGCACGGAACTGATCGAGGCGGAGATCCGGGCGCTGCGCGCGCAGATCTCCCCGCACTTCATCTACAACTCCCTCGCGGCGATCGCCTCGTTCGTCCGCACCGACCCCGAGCGGGCCCGGGAACTCCTCCTGGAGTTCGCCGACTTCACCCGCTACTCCTTCCGCCGGCACGGTGAGTTCACCACCCTGGCCGAGGAGTTGCGTTCCATCGAGCAGTTCCTGGAGCTGGTCCGCGCCCGGTTCGGGCAGCGGCTGCGCGTGACCCTCCAGATCGCCCCGGAGGTGCTGCCCGTGACGGTGCCCTTCCTGTGCCTCCAGCCGCTGGTGGAGAACGCCGTCAAGCACGGACTGGAGGAGAGCGTCGAGCGCAGCCGGATCAGCATCACCGCTCTGGACGAGGGGGCGCTGGCCCGTATCGTCATCGAGGACAACGGGGTCGGCATGGAACCCGGCCGGCTGCGCCGGATCCTGAGCGGCGAGGGCAGCCCCTCGACGGGGATCGGGCTGCGCAACGTGGACGAGCGGCTGCGGCAGGTCTACGGCGACGACCACGGACTGGTGATCGAGACCGGCGTCGGCGCCGGCATGAAGATCACGGTTCGTGTCCCCAAGTACCGGCCGGGGGTCCACAGCACGCCCCCGCGCACCGCGACCGGCACCGCCTGAGCCGGCCGGCCGGTCGCCCGTCAGCGACCGGCGGACCCGGGTCGCGTCTGCTCGCGCCCGCGCCGCGCCGCCATCACCGCGTAGACGATGATCCCGATGAACAGGAACAGCACCCCCTGGTAGACCGCCGCGTAGCCGGCGCCCGCCATCAGCCAGACCGAGAAGGCGGCGGCCACCGCGGTGACCACGGAGTCCCGCACCAGCCGGGCCCGGTCGACCGCCCCGGGACGGCCGGAGACGAGGTGGAAGATCTGCGCGGCGGCGGCCAGCAGGTACGGAACCGTCGCGGTGAACGTGGTGACCAGGACCAGGACCTCGAAGACCTTGCCCGAACCCGACAGGTAGTTGTAAACGGTGAGCAGGGAGGCGAGGACGACCGTCACGCCCACCCCGACCGTGGGCACACCCCGCCGCCGGCGCGCGAAGGCGCTCGGGAACAACCCGTCCCGGGCCGCCGCGTACGGCGTCTGGGCGCTCAGCAGGGTCCAGCCGTTGAGGCAGCCGGTCATCGACACCAGGGCGGCCAGCGCCACCGCCGTTCCGCCCCAGCTGCCGCCGAACATCGTGTTCACGGCGTCCGAGAACGGCGCGGTGGAGGTCACCAGGCGGTCGTGCGGGACCGTGCCGAACACCGACAGCGTGCCCAGCAGGTACACCAGCGCGGCCCCCGCCGTGCCGATCACGGTGGCGCGGCCCACGGTGCGGCGGGCGTTCCTGACCTCGCCCGCGCTGACGGCGGCGGACTCCACACCGAGGTAGGAGAAGAGGAGCAGGGCGGCGGAGGCCGACACCGCTCCGATCGCGCCGTGCCCGCTGGAGTTGAACGGGCCGAGCCGGTCGGGGTCGAAGAAGAACAGTCCGCCGACCGCGACGAGCAGCAGCGGCACGAACTTCAGCACCGTGGACACCAGCTGCACGGCACCCACGTACCGGGTGCCCGCGAAGTTGGCGAGGGCGGGCAGCCACTGGAGGGCCAGCGCGGCCAGGCAGGCGGTCCAGCGGTGCCCGTTCACCGGGACCAGCACGTCGAGGTAGCCGACGGCGGCCACGGCGAGCGCGGCGTTCGACACCCAGGTGGTGATCCAGTACGACCAGGCCGCGAGGAACCCCGCGAAGTCGCCGAACGCCTCGCGGGCGTAGACGTAGGGGCCGCCGGTGCGCGGGTCGCGCGCGGCGAGCCGGCCGAAGACCAGGGCCAGCGCGATGGCGCCGACGGTCAGCACCCCGAAGGCGACCAGGCTGACCGTGCCGTAGGGCGCGATGGAGGCGGGGAGCAGGAAGATGCCGCCCCCGATGATGTTGCCCATGACCAGCGCGGTGGCGACGGGCAGGCCGAACCGGCGGGCATGCCTGCCGGTGTCGCCGTGCGGGTCCTCGACGGGAGCCGTGGGGATCTCCGCGGGGGCCGGAGCCGACTGCGGGACGGTTCCGGTGTTGTGCATGGGTGGTGCGCCTCTCATGGAACTGACGTTCCCGGGATCACCGGGACGCGTCCCATGGTCGGGGATGTGGCGATGTGGCTCAAAATCGCCGTTTGTTGTCCCGTACGGGCCGCCTGGGCATGAAAAAAGCGTCGTGATGAGGCCTTCGTGCCGCCAGATGTCCGGCTCTTGCTCCGCGGCCGGTCCAGCGCTCTGCCCGGAACCGGCCCGGCCCGGGAGTGGTCACTCCGTCGCCGCCCACAGGCTGCGCACATGCCCCAGATGCCTGGTCATGATCGCGTGTACGGCCTTCTCGTCGCGCTCCAGCAGGGCGTCCAGCAGCTCCAGGTGCTCCTCGGCGGAGGCGAGCAGCCGGCCCGCCTCCACCAGCGCGGTCAGGCCGTACAGACGGGAGCGCTTGCGCAGGTCGGCGACGACCTCGACCAGGTGGGCGTTGCCCGCCAGGGCGAGCAGCCCGAGATGGAAGCGGGTGTCGGCCTCGACATAGGCGATCAGGTCGCCCGCCACCGCGGCGGTGACGATCTCCCGGGCCGCCGGGCGCAGCGCCTCCAGGGAGACGCGATCGGCCGTGCGGGCCAGGTCCACCACGGTGGGGATCTCGATGAGCGCCCGGATGTGCGTGTACTCGTCCAGCTGCCGGTCGGAGACCGCGGTGACCCGGAAGCCCTTGTTGGGCACGGTGTCGACCAGCCCCTCCTTGGCCAGGTCGAGCATCGCCTCCCGCACCGGCGTCGCCGAGACACCGAACCGGGCGGCCAGCGAGGGCGCCGAGTACACCTCGCCCGGCCGCAGCTCGCCCGCGATCAGCGCGGCGCGCAGGGCGTCCGCGACCCGCTCGCGGTAGCTGCTCCGCCGGCCGCCCAGCCGGGGGAGCGCGGGCATCTCCGCACCCTGGGCGTTCTGTGCCATGTCACGCATCACCGGGGTGAGTCTAGAGGACGAACCCTTCCGGGAACGGATCGGTCGGGTCCAGCAGGTACTGCGCGGTCCCCGTGATCCACGCGCGGCCGGTGAAGCTGGGCAGCACCGCCGGCACCCCGCCGACCTGTGCCGTCCCCAGCAGCCGGCCGGTGAAGCGGGTGCCGATGAACGACTCGTTCACGAACTCGGTGCGCAGCGGGAGTTCGCCCCGCGCGTGCAGTTGCGCCATGCGCGCGCTGGTCCCCGTGCCGCACGGGGAGCGGTCGAACCAGCCGGGGTGGATGACCATGGCGTGCCGGGAGTGCCGGGCCGTGGCGCCGGGCGCGTACAGGTGGACGTGGTGACAGCCCCGGATCGAGGGGTCCTCCGGATGCACCGGCTCCGCCTCCGCGTTGATCGCGTCCATCAGGGACAGGCCGGCCGCGAGGATGTCGTCCTTGCGGGCGCGGTCGAAGGGCAGCCCGAAGGCGTCGAGCGGCAGGATCGCGTAGAAGTTCCCGCCGTAGGCCAGGTCGTAGGTGACGGTACGGCCGTCCGGCAAGGCGATCTCGCGGTCCAGGGCCACGGCGAACGACGGCACGTTCCGCAGGGTCACGTTCCGCGCGGCGCCGTCCTCCACGGCGACCTCGGCGACCACGACCCCGGCCGGGGTGTCGAGCCGGATCGTGGTCACCGGCTCCGTGACCTCCACCATGCCGGTCTCGACCAGCACGGTCGCCACGCCGATCGTGCCGTGCCCGCACATCGGCAGGTAGCCGGAGACCTCGATGTAGACCACGCCCCAGTCGCAGTCCGGGCGGGCCGGCGGCTGCAGGATCGCGCCGCTCATCGCGGCGTGCCCGCGCGGTTCGTTCATCAGCAGCCGTTTGACGTCGTCGCGGTGTTCGCGGAACCACAGCCGCCGGTCGTTCATGGTCGCCCCCGGGACGGTGCCGATCCCGCCGGTGATCACGCGGGTCGGCATGCCCTCGGTGTGCGAGTCGACGGCGTGCAGGACGAGCTTGCTGCGCATGGTCCGGCTCCTCTCACGCCAGGCCGGCGGCGACGGCCTTCTCGGTGGCCGCGCGGACCGCGGCCTCCTGTTCCGGCAGCAGCGGGACGCGCGGCGGGCGCACCGGGCCGCCGTACCGTCCGACGACGTCCATGGACAGCTTGATCGCCTGGACGAACTCCGTCCGCGAGTCCCAGCGCAGCAGGGGGTGCAGCTGCCGGTACAGGGGGAGCGCCGTGGTGAGGTCGCCGGCCAGCGCGGCCCGGTACAGCTCCGCCGAGGCGCGCGGCAGCGCGTTCGGGTAGCCGGCCACCCAGCCCTTGGCGCCCGCCACCGCCAGCTCCAGCAGCACGTCGTCGGCGCCGATCAACAGGTCCAGTTCCGGGGCGAGTTCCGCGATGCGGTAGGCGCGGCGGACGTCACCGGAGAACTCCTTGACCGCGTGGACGAGGCCCTCGCCGTGCAGCCGGGCGAGGAGTTCGGGCACCAGGTCGACCTTGGTGTCGATCGGGTTGTTGTACGCCACCACCGGCAGGCCCGCCTTCGCGACCTCCGCGTAGTGGGCGAGGACGGAGCGCTCGTCGGCGCGGTAGGCGTTGGGCGGCAGCAGCATCACCGACGCGCAGCCGGCCTCGGCCGCCCGCTCGGCCCAGCGGCGGGCCTCGGCCGAGCCGTACGCGGCGACGCCCGGCATCACCCGCTCCCCGCCGATCGCGGCCACGGCGGTCTCCACCACCCGGGCGCGCTCCTCGGGGGTGAGCACCTGGTACTCACCGAGCGAGCCGTTCGGTACGACGCCGTCGCAGCCGTTCGCGACGAGCCAGGCGCAGTGCTCGGCGTAGCGGTCGTGGTCGACCGAGAGGTCGGCGCGCAGGGGAAGGGCGGTGGCGACGAGGATGCCGCGCCAGGGGCGGTGGTGCTCCGGGTTACTCATGGGTGATCCCTCTCAGTGGGGTGTGACATATTACTGAGCGATTCGGTAGGCCGGCTCGGGACGGGGCAGGCCGTGCTCACTCCGGCTCCGGCAGGGCCGCCAGGACGCCGAGCGGTACCGGCCGGGCGAACGGCCGCCGACCGGCGGTGAGCGGGCAGCCGCTCAGGCCCGCCACCGCGGGTGCGCACATCCGCCCCTGGCACCAGCCCATCCCGGCCCGGGTCAGCAGCTTCACGGTGCGCAGGTCCCCGGCGCCGAGCGAGCCGACGGCCCCGCGCACCTCCCCGGCGGTGACCTCCTCGCAGCGGCACACCACCGTGTCGTCCGGGACCCCGTCCGCCCAGCCCGCCGGCGGGGCGTACACCGCGTCCAGGGCCGTGGCGAACGCGCGCAGCCGGGTGCGGGCCCGGTCGGCGGCCGCCCAGCCGCGCGGGTCGGGGGCCGTGCCGTGCAGCCGGGCGGCGGCCGAGCGCCCGGCGATGTGGCCCTCGGCGAGCGCGAGCGCCGCGCCGCCGACACCGGTGGCCTCCCCGGCGGCCCAGACGCCGGGCACATCGGTGCGCTGCTCGGCGTCGACCCGTACGGCGGTGCCGGACAGGGTGCAGCCGAGGGTGTCGGCGAGGTCGGTGTGCGGCAGCATGCCGTGGCCCACGGCGAGCGTGTCGCAGCGGACGCGCCGGGCGCC
>NZ_JBEXKG010000230.1:0-8915 GCF_040609555.1 Streptomyces sp. NPDC004658 | reverse complement strand
GCGGTCGCCGCACCCCGGCTCTTGGTCGCCTCGGCCTCGGCCGCGGCGGCGGCCTTCACCCGGGTCGCCTCGGCCGCGGCCGCCAGCTCCGTCTCCTTCGCCTTGGCCTGGGCCGCCGAGATCCGCGCGTCGCGCTCGGCCTCGGCCAGCGTCCGCTTCTCGTACGCCGTGGCGTCCGCCGGCTTGCGGACGTCCGCCTGGAGCTGCTGCTCCCGCCGGTGCGCCTCCAGTTCGGCGACCCGCGTCTCCTGCACCACGACCTCCTGCCGGGCCGCCGCCGCGGCGAGCGGGCCGGCCTGCTGGGCCTTCGCCGCCGCCTTGTCCCGCTCGGCCTGGTAGCCGGCCTGGAGGATCTCGCTGTCCCGGGTGGCCTCCGCCATCCGCGCGAAGGACTGCTGCTCGGCCTCCGTGGCCAGCCGGTTCGCCTCGGCCTGCGCGATGCGCGCGTCCCGCTGGACGGCCGCCGCGTGCGGCATCGCCAGATTCTGGATGTACCCGGTCGGATCCTCGATCTCGTGGATCTGCAGCGAGTCCACGATCAGACCGAGCTTCTCCATCTCCGTACCGCAGGCCGCCCGGGTCTGCCCGGTCAGCTTCTCCCGGTCGCGGATCATGTCCTCGACCGTCAACCCGCCCACGATCGAGCGCAGATGACCGGCGAAGACGTTGTGCACCCGCTCCGACATGAGCTTCTGCTGGTCCAGGAAACGCCGGGCCGCGTTGGCGATCGACACGAAGTCGTCGCCGACCTTGAAGATGACCACGCCCCGCACCTTCAGCGGAATGCCCTGGTGCGTCACGCAGTCCACGTGCAACTCGGTCTCGTTCAGGTCCAGCGACAGCTTGCGCACCGCCTGCACTCCGGGCAGCACCAGCGTGCCGCGCCCGGTGACGATGCGGAAGCCCATGCCCTCCTCCAGGCCCTCGGTGCGGTGCTTGGACCCGGAGATGATGAGAGCCTCGTTCGGCTCGGCGACCCGCCACATCATCTTGAACAGACCGATCAACACGAGGACGGCAACGACGACCGCCCCCGCAACGACGCCGACAACCATCGGCATACGCCCCCTTTGCATGGTGCCCGTTCGGCACCGAACGAAGGGAGTGTGCGCCTGCCGGGGGCCCGGGTGAAGACGGGGGTGAATCCTTGTTGCAATCTTGACGCACACCGCCCTCACCTGGGGCGACGCATGCTCAACTGTCGTATGCGGCCGTCACGTAGACGGTCCTCGGTGGCAGGTACTCCACCACCATCACCACCGTGCCGGTCGGGATCCGGCCCGTGCCGTCGGCCGGATAGGCGAGGAAGTGCTCCGCGCCGCCGCGCACCCGCACGATCACCTCGCCGACCAGACCGGGCCCGACCGTCCCCGTCACCCGCCCCATCAGCCCGACCATCGACGCGTCGCCCATGGCCCCAGCGTACGGGCGGAACGCCGTCACGCGGCCGGAGTGTCCGCGTCCGCGCCGGCGTCCGACCTCTCCGGCGGCCACAGCTCGTGCCAGCGCAGCTCCGCCTCCAGCTGCGCGGCCAGGGACACCAGCAGGGGCTCACTGTTGGCCGGGCCGAGCAGCTGCGCCCCCACCGGGAGTCCGGAGCCGGCGAACCCGGCGGGCACGTTCACCCCCGGCCAGCCGAGCACGTTCCACGGCCAGGCGTACGGGCAGGCGGCGATGATCGCCCGGTCCGTGGCCAGCCCGCCGAGCCGGGCCAGGGCACCGATCCGGGGCGGGGGCGTGGCGGTGGTCGGGGCGAGGATCACGTCGTACGACGTGAAGAACGCGCCGATCCGCCGGTGCAGCACCGCCTCGGCGCGCCGGGCCGCCCGGAGCGGGGCACCGGCGAGGAGCCGGCCGAGCCGGGCCGCGCCCCGGGTGCGCGGATCGAGCAGCGCCGGATCGGGCGCCTCGCGGACCCGCTCGGCGATCCCGGCGGTGGCCCGGGGCACGAACGCCAGCCCGATCTGCCCGTACGGCGGATCGGCCCGCTCCACGACATGCCCCAACCGCGCCAGCCGCTCGGCGAGTTCGACGACCCGGGCGCGGATCACCGGGTCCAGCCGGGCGGGTACGGCGGTGAACGGCGGCTTCAGCGACAGGGCGACGCGCAGCCGGCCCGGGTCGCGGCCGACCGCGTCCGCCACCGTCAGCGCGGGCGGCCGGTGCGGGTCCAGGGCGTGGTTGCCGCTGGCCGCGTCGAGCAGCAGGGCCGCGTCGGCGACCGTACGGGCGAGGGTGCCGTTGACCGTGATGCCGTGGAAGGACTCGCCGCGCGGCCAGGTCGAGATACGGCCGCGCTGCGGCTTGATGCCGATCAGATGGGTCCAGGAGGCCGGGATGCGCACCGAACCGGCGCCGTCGGAGCCGAGCGCGGCCGGGACGAGCCCGGCGGCGACGGCGGCGGCCGAACCACCGGACGACCCGCCGGGCGTGTGCCCGGTGTTCCACGGGTTGCGGGTCTCCCCGAACGCCGGCCCCTCGGTGAACGGCCACTGCCCCAGCTCGCAGGTGTTCGTCTTGCCGACGATCACCGCGCCGGCCGCGCGCAGCCGCCGGACCGCCTCCCCGTCCGCGGCCGCCGGCGGGAACTCGCCGCAGCAGCCGAACGCGGTCGGCTCACCGGCCACGTCCATGTCGTCCTTCACCGCCACCGGCACCCCGAGCAAGGGGAGCCGCACACCGGCGGCCAACTCCCGGTCAGCGGCCTCCGCTTCGGCGAGCGCGGCCTCGGCGCGCACGATCCGGAAGGAGTTCAGCGTCGCCTGCGTGGCCTCGATCCGCGCCAGCGTCCGCTCCACCACCTCCCGCGAGGTCACCTCCCCCTCGGCGAGCGCACGCCGGGTCTCCACGAGTCCTGCGGCACGGTCGGGCGTCATGGACGAGCACCTCCGGGAGACTCCGGGCACGATGTCTACCGAACGGTAACGTCGAAGCGGGGCGGGAGCGTGGTTTTCCCGGGGGTGTTTTCCCGGGCGCGGGTTCATCCGGGGGACGGGGGCGGTGTTCCTTCGCCGAACGTGGAGCACCCGTTTCGGCCGTGGGGCGTGGTGATGATGCCTGGAGGCTACAGTTTTCCCTGTGGGCCACCTCACAAAGAGTCGTGAGAGTGGCCCGGACGACGTGTGCGTATGGGCAAGACGCAGCAATCTGGGGGGATTGTCGGTGCGGGAGATGGTGAAGGGTTCGAATGCGACGCTTTCGACCCTGAGTGACAACGTCGGTTCGCTGATCGTCAGCCTTCGCTGGGCCAGCCCGAGTGGCGAGGGCGACGCTGACGTATCGGTCCTGTTGCTGGGACCGGACGGCAAGGTGCGCAGCGACGGCGACTTCTACTTCTACAACAACCCGGTCGCCTCCGACGGCAGCGTGCAGCTGCTCGGCAAGGCCCCGGTGGAGCAGGGCGACGAGGACCGGATCGGGTTCGACCTGACGGTCGTACCGGAGGATGTCGACAGGATGGTCATCGCCGCGAGCCGGTACGGCGATGCCCACTTCGGGGAGTTGGAGGACCTCACGGTCACGCTGTCCGACGGAACCGGTGAGGGCATCCTCCGGTTCGCGATCGACGACGCCCGATCGGTCAGTGCGGTCATCTTCGGCGAGCTGTACCGCCGTGACGGCGAGTGGAAGTTCCGCGCCGTAGGGCAGGGGTACGCCGACGGCCTGGCCGGTCTGGCGAAGGATTTCGGGGTCGACATCGACGACGACGCGGCAGCGGAGTCCGCGCTGGACGACGGTGCGGCCGAGGACGAGGGTACGACGGCCGGAGCCGCCGGGGCCGAGCCCGTTCCGGAGCCGGCACTTCCCGCCGTGCCGTCCCCCCGCCGGTCCGGGGAGACGGACCAGGCGTCTGCTCCGGCGCCACGCCCCCGGACGGCGAAGAGGAAGATCACCCTTCCCAAGGTGGCGAAGAAGTCCCTCGCCGAGAACGAATCCTGGCGGGAAGCGAGGCTGTTCCCGGTCTCCGCGCTCAAGAGCGACCGGGAGCGAGAGACCCGCGCCACCTCCGTCCTGCTGTCGGTCATGGCCCAGGTGCCGGAGTTCGGAAGAAGGATCACGGCCGGTTTCGGCGCGCCGGCAGGCCGTATGGAGACGTTCGCCGAGGTGTCCCTGCCGCACGGCGACACACCGCGACGGCCGGACGGCGTCGTCCGTGTGGAGCGGGCGGGCAAGTTGTGGACCGCGCTGGTCGAGACGAAGACCAATGGGAACGCGCTCAGAAGCGACCAGGTGCAGGCGTACATGGACATCGCCGCGCGCCGGGGGTACGAGGCAGTGATCACGCTGTCGAACGACGTCGCCCTGGAAGGCAGCCCCCTGGTGGACGTCAAGGTCGACGGCCGGCGCAAGCACAAGGTGGCCCTGTGGCACCTGTCCTGGGCGGAGGTCGCCTACCAGGCCCAAGTGCTGATCCGGCACGAAGGCGTCGGGAACGCGGCGCACGCCTGGCTGCTCCAGGAACTGCTGTACTACCTCCAGCACGAGAATTCCGGCTGTCACGGATTCCAGAACATGGGGCCCGCCTGGGTGCCCGTGCGCAAAGGCATCGACGACGAGACCCTGTGCCAGGGCGACCCGAGGGCACTCGAAGTCGTCGAGAGCTGGGAACGGCTCATCCGCCAGGTGTGCCTCGGACTCGGAGGCGAACTCGGCCGCAAGGTGCTCCCGGTGCAGCGGGGCAAGCGAGGCAGGGATCCCCGCGAACAGCGCCAGGCCCAGGCCGACCGGCTCTGCCTCCAGGGCCGGCTCCAGGCCGAACTGCGTATCGACGGCGCGTCCGGTGTGCTGTCGGTGGGCGCGGACCTGCGCACCGGCAGGCTACGGGTCTCCACGGACATCCCCGCACCGGACCAGGGCTACCCGCTGACCTGGGCGAAAAGGCTCATCCGACGGCTGGCGGAGGCACCGGCCGACCTGCACATCGAGACACTGGTCGACGGTGAAACAGGCGGCCCGCGAGGCACGCTGGAGCGGTTGCGTCCCGAGCCGGCCGACCTCCTGCCCAAAGCTGCCGGTGCCCGCATCACCGGCTTCCGACTCTCCCTGTTCAAGTCCATGGGGCAGGGCCGTGGCAATGCTGAGACGGGATTCATCCGCAGCGTCGACGACGCGGTCCAGCGCTTCTACGGTCATGTGGTGGTGCCTTTCGACCGCCCGACGAACCGGCGCGCGTCCGTCAGGGAGCCGGCCTCCGCGTAAGGGGGCGGACCCGGAGCCGGTGTGCCGTCGGCGGGGACGTCGCCGCTCGTCCCCATGGGACTCCGGGCTCCGGTGGGTCGCGTGGTGAGGGATCAGCCGAGCAACCGCCGCAGCCACCCCAGCCGGGCCGCGCGGGCCGTGCGGGACAGGGTCGCCTCCGGGGCGAGGGCGTCGAAGCCGTGGCAGCCGCCCGGCCAGACGTGGAGCTCGGCCTCGCCGCCGGCCTGCCAGATCCGGGACGCGTAGCCGACCACCTCGTCCCGGAAGGTCTCCGCCGATCCGACGTCCAGGAACGCCGGGGGCAGGCCGGACAGGTCGGTGGCGCGGGCCGGGGCCGCGTACGGGGAGACCTCCGGGCCGCCGCGGCGGTCGCCGAGCAGGGCCGTCCAGGCGGTCTCGTTGGCGGTACGGTCCCACACACCCAGGCCGGCCATCTGACGGCTGGAGACGCTGTCGTTGCGGTCGTCCAGCATCGGGCACATCAGCAGCTGGCCGAGCGGGCGCGGACCGCGCCGGTCCCGGGCGAGCAGGGCCAGCGCCGCGGTGAGACCGCCGCCCGCGCTGGCGCCCGCGACGACGACGCGGTCCGGGTCGCCGCCGATCTCCCGCGCGTGCTCCACGGTCCACAGCAGCCCGGCGTACACGTCCTCGATCGGCGCCGGATGCGGATGCTCGGGCGCGAGCCGGTACTCCACCGACACCACGACCGCGCCCAGCTCCCGCGCCCAGGCCAGCGGTTCGGTCACGCCGGCCCGGTTGGTGCCGGCCACCAGGCCGCCGCCGTGCACGTGGTACAGCACGGGCAGCGGGGCCGGGGCGGCGGCCGTCGGCCGGCACAGGAGGAGGGAGACGTCGGGGGCGCCCTCCGGGCCGGGGACCGTACGGTCCTCCGCCTCGAACGCGCCGTCCATGGTCACGTCGACCAGCTCGACGGCCGCGCTGCGCCGGGCGCTCTCGACATCGGCCGGCGTCAACCCGGGCCCGATCACGCCCCGGAACGACTCCAGCACGGCGGCGAGTTCCGTATCGAACGGCGGGGGGACCAGGGACATGGCTCCTGCTGCTCCTTCGGTGAGTCGTCCGGCGGCCGGTCACGACGTACGCGGTCGTGAGCGGTGGTCAGGGTCGTGAGAGGTCATAAGGGGTCATGAGGGGTCAGGGGCCGTCTACCCCTCCGCGTGCGCGTCAGCCCCATGTTGACTTCGAGCGCGCTCCAGCGCCTAGCGTCTGACTCCTGGACGACGGTGAGCGACAGTGCGACTGACGGAGACGGGCATGCGCGTGGGTGTGCACATCAACAGGTTCGATCACCCGGGGGGCGGCCCCGCGCTCGGCGCCGAGCTCGCCGCCGCCGGTGCCGCCGCGGAGGCGGCCGGGGTGAGCTGGCTGTCGGTGATGGACCACTACTTCCAGATGGAGTTCAACGGCGGCGCCGAGGCCCCCATGCTGGAGGCCTACACCACCCTCGGCTTCCTCGCCGCCCGCACCTCCACCGTCCGGCTCGGCGCCCTGGTGACCGGGGTGACGTACCGGCATCCGGGGCTGCTCGCCAAGATCGCCACCACGCTGGACGTCCTGTCCGGCGGCCGGGCGACCCTCGGGATCGGCGCGGCCTGGTACGACCGGGAGCACCACGGACTCGGCGTGCCCTACCCCCCGCTCGCCGAGCGGTTCGAGCGGCTGGAGGAGACCCTGCGGATCTGCCTGCAGATGTGGGACCCGCGCAACGACGGCCCCTTCGAGGGCCGGCACCACCGGCTCGCGGAGACGCTGTGCGTGCCGGCGCCGGTGAGCACCCCGCATCCCGAGATCATGATCGGCGGCGGGGGAGAGAAGAAGACCCTGCGGCTGGTGGCGCGGTACGCGGACGCCTGCAATCTGATCCCGGGCTCGCCCGGGGAGCTGCGGCACAAGCTGGACGTACTGCGCCGGCACTGCGAGGCGGTCGGCCGGGACTACGACACCGTCCGCAAGACCATCGCCTACAGCGGCGAGCCCGTCACCGAGGGGGACCTGGACGCCTTCCTGCGGGACATCGAGGGGTACACCGGGCTGGGCCTGGACACCGTGATCCTGGTGCCGCGCCGCGGCGAGACGTCCCGCTGGATGGAACGGTTCGCGGCCCCGGCGGTGGAACGCCTGGCGGGGCTGGAGTAGACCGCATGGGTGAGGGCCGGAGCCGTGGTGGCTCCGGCCCTCACCGGGAACGTACGGCACCGGCCCCCGCGGGGAGCGGCGGTACGGCTCAGGCGGCGACCGCGCCCACGTTGCCGTGCAGGCGGGCGACGACCTCGGTGAGCTGGGCGGCGACCTCGGCGTCGTCGACCGGGTGGGTCTCGGCGAAGCGGGTGACCGAGCCGGGGATGGACAGCTTGATGTCCTCGATCACCTTGCCGCCGGCGATGCCCACGGCCTTGCGGGTCTCGTCCTGGGCCCACACGCCGCCGTACTGGCCGAAGGCGGTGCCGACCACGGCGACGGGCTTGCCACCGAAGGCGCCGGCGCCGTACGGGCGGGACAGCCAGTCGATGGCGTTCTTCAGTACGGCCGGGATGGTGCCGTTGTACTCGGGGGAGAAGAACAGGAACGCGTCCGCGGCCTGGGCGGCGGCACGCAGCTTCGCGGCGGCGGCCGGGACGCTGCCCTCCACGTCGATGTCCTCGTTGTAGAACGGGATGTCGGCCAGGCCCTCGTAGAGCTCGACCTCGGCGCCCTCCGGCGCGAGCTTCACGGCCGCCTCGGCGAGCTGGCGGTTGTGCGAACCGGCGCGAAGGCTGCCGACGAGCGCGAGGATGCGAACAGACATGGGAACTCCAAGGGGCTGAAACATCGCTGTCACGATCCGGACCGGGGTCCGTTTAAGTGTGTACCACCCTAACCGGACCGCGGTCCAGTTTTCTTCCCGATGCTTTACGCTGTCGCCATGTCCAGCGCTCTGCCGCCCTTCCCGAAGCCCGAGGAGCCCGTCGACACGTCCCGGCTGCTGGAGGTCGGCCCGGCGTCCGACGAGCCGTGCCTGCGCGCGGACGCCGCCCGCAACCGTGCCCGGCTGCTGGAGGCCGCCGCCCGGCTGATCGCGGAGCACGGGGTGGCCGGAGTCACCATGGAGGCCGTGGCGGCGGCGGCCAACGTGGGCAAGGGCACGGTCTTCCGCCGCTTCGGCGACCGCACCGGGCTGCTGACGGCCCTGCTCGACCACTCGGCCAGGCAACTCCAGGCCGACTTCCTCAGCGGGCCGCCGCCCCTGGGCCCCGGCTCACCGCCCCTGGAGCGGCTGCGGGCGTTCGGCGTGGCCGTGCTGTACCGCACCGCGGAGCAGCTGGACCTCCAGCTGGCCGCCCAGCCGGAGCCCACGCGCCGGTTCGTGCACCCCGCGATCGGCTCGCTGCGCATGCACGTCACGATGCTGCTCCGCCAGATCGTCCCGGACGCCGACTGCGACCTGCTGGCCCACACCCTCCTCGCCTCCCTGGACCCCGCGCTGATCCACCACCTGACCCGACAGTGCGACATGCCCATGGACCGCCTGGAAGCCGGCTGGCTGGACCTGGTCGCCCGGGTGACCGGCACGGAGCCGCCGCGCCCGGCAGGGGCGTGCGGGCCGCGCCCCGCCGGCCGGGGTTGAGGGGTCCGGCCGGTCGAGCTGGGGCTGCCGCAGATGATCCAGACACGGCCCCAGTTCGGCTACGTCGGCGCGCTGCTGGTGTGGCTGTTCG
>NZ_JBEXKG010000229.1:0-9042 GCF_040609555.1 Streptomyces sp. NPDC004658 | reverse complement strand
GCCGTCGCCACGCGCCGGGGCCAGGGAGTACCGCCGACGGCCGCTGGTCCGGCGCCGGTGGCCGACGCCGCCGGATCGGTGCCGGACGCAGGTCACGCGGAGGCCGCGCGTCCGGGAGCCGGGGTCGGGGGTCCCACGCCCGAGGCGGGCTCGGCTGATGCCGGTGCCGAGGGTGCGGTGCCTGCCGGTGTCACGGGCGGGCGTCCCGGCGACGCCGCCCGGGAGGCGCTGCGTGCGGCCCGGCGGGAAACGGAAGCGCTGCGTGCGCAGGCGGCGGAACCCCGCCGTGAACGGCGGACACCGGCGGGTGCCGGTACCGGCACACCGCGCACCCCGCCCGCCCCGGGGCAGGGGAGTTCGGCCGCCCGGTCCAAGGCCGCGCGAGACATGCGGCAGTACCTGGCGACCGCCTTCCGCATGCCCACCTGGGCGGAGACCGACGAGGAGCCGGAGCGGGCCGGCCACGCCGGGCCCGCACCGAGCGAACCGGCACAGGCACCGACGCCGTCGTCCTCGGCGTCCGAGCACCCGCGCGAAGTGCCCGGCGGCACTTCGGGCAACCCTGCGCCTGGCGAGCCGTCCGCTCCTGCGGAGAGGGCCGCCCGGTCCGCCGCGTCGGCGCACCCCGGCCCGACCGAGCGGTCCACGCCCCCGTCCGAGCCGTCCGCCTCCTCGCCCACGGCGAACACCCCCTCGGCCGTCACCTCGGCCCCCTCGGACTCGGCCACGCCCTCCTCCCGCCCGACGACGCCCCGCGCCCCCCTCGCCCCGCAGGTACCGCCGACCATGGCCACCCCCCACCGCGACACCGAACTCCGCCGTACCTTCCCGGCGTTCCCGCCGCGTCAGGCCGCCGATGGGGAGTCGTTCGCCAGGACCTGGTGGGGCAACGCCTGGGTCGGGGCGCTGGAGCGGGGCGCGCTGGACGCGAAGCGGCTGGCGCGCGGGCGGGGATACGCGGACCAGGGGCATGTGGACGCCATCACCGTCACCCCGGGTCTCGTGCTGGCCTACGTGCGCGGGAGCCGGCCCCGGCCGTACCGCGTGCAGGTGCGGGTGCGGACGCTGGAGGACGAGGACTGGGAGAGGTTCCTGGACGCCGCGGCCGACCGGCCGGGGCACATCGCGGCGCTGCTCGACAAGGAGTTGCCCCAGTCGCTCGCCGACTGCGGTGTGCCTCTGCTGCCCGGTCCCGGCGACCTCGTCCCCCGGTGCAGCTGCCCCGACTCGGGGCACCCCTGCAAGCACGCCGCCGCCCTCTGCTACCAGACGGCCCGCCTGCTCGACGCCGACCCCTTCGTGCTGCTCCTGCTGCGCGGCCGGGGCGAGAAGGAACTGCTCGACGCCCTGTCCCGGCGCAGTGCGGCCCGAGCCGCCCGCGCCGCCCGGGAACGGCAGCAGACGCTGCCCGGCGTCCGTGCCGCCGACGCCCTCGCTCCGCGCGACCTTCCGCCGTTGCCCCCGCCGTTGCCGGTGCCGCCGCACCCCGAGCAGCCTCCGGCGTACCCGTCGGCGCCCGGAGGCCCGGACCCCTTCGCGCTCGACCAGCTGGCGACCGACGCCGCCGCCCGTGCCCACGCCCTGCTCGCCACCGGGCGCGACCCGGTCGGCGAACTGACCCTGTGGCAGGACGCGGTACGGCTCGCGGCGGCCCGCCCCGGTGCGGGGCTGACCGCGGCCACCCGGGCGCTGTACGCCACGCTCGCCGACGCGGCCCACCGCACCCCGGCCGATCTCGCGCGTGCCGTCGCGGCCTGGCGGCAGGGCGGCTCGGCGGGGCTCGCCGCGCTGGAGGAACCGTGGGACCCGCCGGCCGGCCGCTTCGACCGGGCCCGCCCGCTGCTGCTCGCCGCCGACCTGCCGGCGTTCCGCCCCTGGCGCAACCGCCTCACGCACCCACGCGGCCACGTCCAGCTCCGCCTGGGCCGCGACGGCCTGTGGTACGCCTACGAGTCGGACCCAGGACAGGACGACTGGTGGCCCCGCGGCACCCCGGACCTGGACCCGGTCGGCGCCCTGACCGGCCTGGGCATACCCGACGACGCGGTCTGAGCGACCCGCGCCCGTTTCCAGGGCCGTGCGGCGGGACGTACCCGACCGGCTCGGACGCGCGGCCCGGCGCCGGCGGTGGTCCCCGGCCGGGTCCGGGGCGGTTGGGTCAGCCCTGCCGCTGCGGCTCGGCCTCGCTGCGCGCGCCGTCCAGGATCGCGTCGAGGAGGCCGGGATAGCGGTGGTCGAGGTCGGCGCGCCGCAGCGACAACAGGTTCTCCCGGCCCGACGGGCGCTGCCAGATGACGCCGGCGTCGCGCAGAACGCGCCAGTGGTGCGTCATCGACGACTTCGAGACCCCGTCCAGGATGCTGCCGCAGTTGTGCTCCTCGCCGTCGCTGAGGACGCGGACAACGGTCAGGCGCATGGGGTTGCCGAGGGCGCTGAGGACGTTTTCGATGCGGATCTGATCACGGTCGGGGTGGTGGGCGATCACGGTCCCACTGTACTGCGACAGTCGGACCGTCGGACCGATTCCCCTGTGTGCGGCGCTCGTTGTCCGAGGCGCGGGCCATGGCTGGATCACGCCCCCCTGGTTGCCGACGGTTCGATTGTACGTAAACATGCGAACAGTCGTATTGGTTGGGCCGCCCTGCCCATGACCCCAAGGGGTTGATCTGTCATGTTCACTTCACTCAGGCCGCGGGGTCACGCGGGCCCGGACGGGCGAGGACCGGGCTGGAGTCTGGCGCTGCTGGCCCTGGCGCAGCTGATCTTCTCGCTCGACCTGAACATCGTCTTCGTCGCGCTGCCCGACATCGGCGACGACCTGGGCTTCCCCGGCCAGACGCAGCAACTCGTCGTCAGCGCCTACGTCGTCTTCGCCGGCGGCTTCCTGCTGCTCGGCGGGCGGGCGGCGGATCTGCTCGGGCGACGCCGGATCTTCGTCCTCGCACTCGCCGTCTACGCCCTGTCGTCCCTGGCCGGCGGGCTGGCCGGCGGTCCGGCCGTCATCATCGCCGCCCGTGCCGTCCAGGGCATCGGCGGCGCGCTCCTGCTGCCGTCCACGCTGTCCCTGATCAACACCCTCTTCGAGGAAGGGCCGAGGCGGAACCGTGCACTCGCCGTGTGGGGCGGGGCCGGCGCGAGCGGTCTGACCGTCGGCGCGCTGCTGGGCGGCATCCTCACGGAGAGCTTCGGCTGGCCCGCCGTCTTCTTCGTCAACGTGCCGCTGGCCGGTCTCGTCGCCCTCGCCGCACTGGCCGTCATCCCGCGCGACGAGGCGCGCACCGCGGGCCGCCGCTTCGACCTGCCCGGCGCCCTCACGGTCACCGCCGGTGCCACCCTGCTCGTCTTCGGCCTGGTGGAGGGCCCGGAACGGGGCTGGACCGCGCCCGAGGTCATCGGCTCCCTCGCGTCGGCCGCCGTCTTCCTGGCCGCCTTCGCCGTCATCGAGTCGCGCAGCCGGGACCCGCTCATGCCGTTCCGCCTGTTCCGCAACCGCAGCCTCGGCGTGGGCATCACCGTCACCTTCCTCTACATGGCCACCTTCGGCACGCTGCCGTACTTCCTGACCGTGCTGCTGCAGTCCGTCCACGGCTTCAGCGCGCTGGAGACCGGCCTGGCCTTCCTGGTGCCCTCCGTCGCCATCGCCACCGGCACCCAGCTGGGCGAGCGCCTGACCACCCGGCTGGGCACCCGTCGCACGCTGCCGGCCGGCTTCCTCGTCGGCGCCGTCGGCACGGCGCTCCTGGCGTGGGGCTTCGACGCGGACGCCACCTACCTGATGGCCGTGCCCGGCCTGATCGTCTCCGGCGTGGGCCAGGGCATCGTCTGGACCGCGATGTGGATCGCCGCCGCCACCGGCGTCGCGGCGGACGAGCAGGGCATCGCCAACGGCATGGCCTCCACCACCCTCAACATCGGCAACGCCATCGGCCTGGCCGTCCTGACCGCGGTCGCCGACGCCGGCACCGGGGGCAAGACCGGCCAGGCCCTCAAGGCCGCCACCGCCGACGGCGAGTTCCTCGTCGTCCTGCTCACCGCGGCCGGCATGGTGGCCGGTCTGCTCCTCGCCCTCGGCCTGCCCGGCAAGAAGGCGCAGGCCGCCTCCGCGGCCGCCGACGATCCGGTCTTCACGGTGCGGTGAGCGCGGCCGGCCGGCCGCCCCCCACGAGGCGTGCGCTCAGGTGCCCCCGGGGGCCGCGGTCGCCGGGGCACCGTTCCTGCGAGCGCCGGCCGGCCCGCATCCGGCCCCCGTCGCCGGGTCCGCCCTCACACGCCGTCGCGCACGAGGCTTCGGACGGCGGGAGAGCGCCGGGGCCGGTGCGCACCGGACGACAGGTCCCGGTTTGCACCGGACGACAGGTCCCGGTGCGCACCGGCGGTCGACGGCGGCTCCGGTCCGCTCGGTGCGGTCGAGGGCGGACGCCCACCGCGCGTACCGCCGACGGCGCGGATGCGTCACGTTGCGCGGCGCCGGGGCGGGAAGCCGTGGCCGCGCGCGGCGAGGACCACGGCGAGCACGGGCAGCAGGAGCACCAGCACGGTCCACGGGAACGAGCCGCTGCCGGCCGCGTCCAGCAGGACGCCTCCCAGCACGCCGCCGCCGGCCATGGCCACGTTCCACAGCGTGACCAGCATCGCCTGGGCCGCGTCGGCCCGGTCCCCGGCCGCGTCGCCGACGGCGGTCTGCAACAGGGTGGGCAGCCCGCCCCAGCCCAGGCCCCACAGCGCGGCGGCGACGTACACGGGTGCGCCGCCCTCGCCGAGCACCCCCAGCCAGGCCGCGGCCACCGCCACCAGCACGGTGCCCGCGACGGTCAGCGAACGCAGCCGGTCCTGGATGAGGGCCCCCACGGCCCAGACGCCCAGCAGCGAGGTGGCACCGAAGGCGAGCAGCACCAGGTCGGTGTCGTCGCCCATCCCCAGTCCGTCGAGGAACGTGGCGATGTAGGCGTACAGGACCGTGTGGGCCAGCACGAAGACGAGCGTGACGAAGAGGACCGGGCGCACGCCCGGGATCCCCAGCGTCCGCAGCATCCGCGGACGCTCCTCGCGGGGCCGGCCGGGCTGGTCGGGCACGACGGCGGTGATCCACACCAGCAGCACCACCGTGAGCGCCGTCATCGCGAGGAACGCCACGCGCCAGCCGAGGGCCTGGCCGAGGAACGTCCCCGCGGGCACACCGAGGGAGAGCGCCACCGGTATCCCCGTCATGGCCACGGCGATCGCCCGGCCCTGGAGGGGGGCGTCCACCATGCGCCGCGCGTAGCCGGCGAGCAGGGACCACGCCAGGCCGGCGGCGACACCGGCGAGGAAGCGGGCCACCATCGTCAGGCCGTAGACGGACGACACGGCGGTGACCGTGTTGGCCACGGCGAAGCCCGCCACGGCGGTGAGCAGCAGCCGCTTGCGCCGCCAGGCGGCGGTGGCCGCGGTCAGCGGGATCGCGGTGAGCGCCGTGCCGATCGCGTAGACCGTGACCGTCTGCCCGGTCGCGGACTCGCCCACCCGCAGGTCATGGCTCATCTCCGGCAGAAGGCCCGCGGGGAGCGTCTCGGTGAGGCTGGTGAGGAACACCGCGGTGGCGAGGGCGAGCAGCGCCGGCAGCGGCAGTCTCCCGCCGCCCCGCCGGGCGGGCGGCGCGGCACCGGAATCCCTGGCGGACGGGGCGGCCGTGTCGGGGGAGGCGGTCATCGCAATGCACTCCGTAGGTCGTTTCGTGGGTTTCGCCGGTCTCGTGGTGGTCTCGTGGACCTCGTGGATCCGGGTCTCGTGGCACTGTGCGGGCGGCCGCTTCGGGAACGCTTCGGAAATCCTTCGGGGACGCTCCGGGGACGCTTCGGGGCCGGACGGAACAGCCGAGCCGCTGACCGGACGGGTACGGTGGTGCGCATGCGGTTTGGGGTGCTCGGACCACTCGCGGTGTGGGACGACGAGGGGGAACCGCTCCAGGTCCCCGAGACCAAGGTGCGGGCGCTGCTTGCGGATCTGCTCGCGCACGACGGCGGCCCCGTCTCCGCCGACCGGCTCATCCACGACCTGTGGGGCGACCACCTCCCCGCCCGTCCGGCGGGCGCGCTCCAGGCCAAGGTCTCCCAACTGCGCCGCGTGGTCGGCCGCGAGCGGCTCGTACGGCAGCCGCCGGGGTACCGGCTGCGGCTCGGCCCGGACGACGACGTGGACACCGAGCGGTTCGCCCGGCTCGTCACCGAGGCGCGCTCCGTCGCGGACCCGCGGGCGCGGGCGGAGCGCCTCACCGAGGCCCTGCGGCTGTGGCGGGGGCCGGCGTACGCCGACTTCGCCGACGAGGAGTTCGTCCGCGCGGCCCGGGAGTGCCTGGCGGAGCAGCGGCTGGCCGTGCTGGAGGAGCGGGCCGAGGCCCGGCTGGCGGCGGGGGACCACCTGCTGCTCGCCGGTGAACTGGCCGCGCTCGTGGCCGAGCACCCGCTGCGGGAGCGTCTGCGCGCGGTGCAGATGCGGGCGCTGTACCGCGCGGGCCACCAGGGGGAAGCGCTCGCGTCGTACGAGGAGCTCCGCACGCGCCTCGCCGACGAACTGGGCGCCTGCCCCGGTCCCGCCCTGAGCGCCCTCCACCGGGCGATGCTCCGTCAGGACCCGTCGCTGGACGCCGACGCGGCGGCTCCGGCACAGGGGGCCGCGCCGCCGGGGCGTTCCGAGGGCACCGCGCCGCACACTCTCCCGCGGACGCCCCCGCTGCCCTCGCCCCCCGAGATCACGCCCGCCACCCCGGCCAACGTCCCCCATCCCCTCACCCCGCTCATAGGCCGCGACCGCGCCCTCGCCGATCTCTCCCCGCTGCTCGCGCGGCAGCGGCTGGTCACGCTCACCGGTCCCGGTGGGGTCGGCAAGACGCGTCTCGCGGTGGCCGTCGCGCGGGAGTTCGCCTCCGGAGGCGTGCCCGACGGGGTCTGGTTCGTGGAGTTCGCGGGTGTCCGCGGCGCCACCCCCGACGACCTCGCCGGGATCGTCGCCGCGACCCTCGGCATCCGCGACGACGCTCCCTCGGCCCCGCCCGCGACCGGTACCGCGGCTGCGTCCCCCGTGCACCGGCTGGCCGCCGCCCTCCGCGACCGCCGTACCCTGCTCGTGCTGGACAACTGCGAGCACGTCGTCGCGGCCGCCGCCGAGCTGGTCGCGCTGCTCCTGCGCGGCGCGCCCCGGCTGCGGGTCCTCACCACCAGCCAGGAACCGCTCGCCCTGGCCGGTGAAACGGTGTTCCTGGTCGAGCCGCTGCCCCTCCCGGACGCCGTACGCCTGTTCACCGAGCGGGCCGCCGCCTGCGCGCCCGGCTTCCCGACCGCCTCCGGCGGTGGCGACGGCAGCGGTGAGGGCGACGGCAGCGGTGAGCACCGGGGAGCCGACCCCGCCGCCGTGGCCGAGATCTGCCGTCGTCTGGACGGCATCCCGCTCGCCCTGGAACTCGCGGCCTCCCGGGTACGAGCCCTCGGGGTACGGGAGTTGGCCGCGCGTCTCGGTGACCGGTTCCGGGTGCTGACCTCCGGTCAGCGGGGCGCGCCCGCCCGTCAGCAGACGCTGCGCGCGACGATCGACTGGAGCTGGGAGCTGCTCAGCGTGCCGGAACGCCTCGTGCTGAGCCGTCTCGCCGTGCACGGCGACGGCTGCGCCCTCGACGCGGCGGAGGCGGTGTGCGCGGGGGAGGGCGTGCCCGGTGGCGCGGTGCTCGACCTCGTCACCCGGCTCGTCGAGAAGTCCCTCGTCGTCGTCGCGGACGGCCCGGCCGGCCCCCGCTACCGCCTCCTGGAGTCGGTCGCCGCCTACGCCCTGGAGCGGCTGCGCGAGACGGCCGGCGAGACCGCCGTGCGCGAGCGGCACCTGCGCCACTACCTCGCGCTCGCCGAACGCGCGGAGCCACGGCTGCGCGGCCCGGAGCAGCGGGACTGGCTCGCCCGCCTGGACACCGAGGCGGGCAACCTGCGCGTGGCCCTGGACGAGGCGGTGCGCCGGGCCGCCGCCGGACGGAGCGGGGAAGCCGCACGACTGGCCACCGCCCTGTCCTGGTGGTGGCTGCTGCGCGGCCGGCTCACCGAGGCCCGCCGCGTCCTGGCCGCCGTCCTCACCGCCACCGCCGACGGCCCCGATCCCGAACTGGCGCTGCTGCACAGCGCGTTCGTGCTGCTCACCGGGGAGCGCACGGTGACCCCCGCCGCCGACGCCGTACCCGACCCCGCGCGCCGCGCCCGGGCGCTGTGGCTGAACGCCTACGGCGCGTTCAGCGTGGGCGACCTGGACGGCAGCCGCGCCCTGAACGCCCGTGCCCTGGACCGTTTCGAGGCGGCGGGGGAGCAGTGGGGCGTGGCCGCCGCGCTCGGCCTGCGGGCGGCGCTCGCCCTGGTCCGCGGTGACCTGGAAGGACTGGCCCGCGACGGGCGGCGCAGCCGTGCCCTGTTCCGCGAACTGGGAGACCGGTGGGGCGAGTTGCAGACCGTGTCGCCGCTCGCCGTGCTCGCCGAGATCAAGGGGGAGTACGCACAGGCCGCCCGCCGTCAGCACGAAGGGCTCCGGATCGCCCGGGAGTTGTGTCTGGAGGCCGAGGTGTCGGCGCGGCTGTCCGGGCTCGGCCGCCTCGCGCTGCTCGCCCACGACTTCGACCGCGCCCGCGAACTGCACGAGCAGGCCCGCCGGATCGCCGTCGCACAGGGCTACAAGTACGGCGAGATCCACGCCGACATGGGTCTGGCGCTCGGTGCGCGGCGCTCCGGCGACCTCGACGCGGCCGAGGCGCACCTGCTGCGCATCCGCGCCGCCCACGCCGACGTCTCCTCCCCGGCCGGTGACCACCTCCGGCACGCCGAGCTCGGCTTCCTCGCCGAGCTCCGCGGCGATGCCGCCCGGTCCGCCGCCCATCACCTGCGCGGCCTGCGCATCGCCCGCTCCCTGGACGAGCCCCGCGCCCTCGCGCTCTCCCTGGAAGGGCTCGCCGGTACGGCCGCGATGTGCGGGCACCGGTCCGGCGCCACCTGCGCGGCCCTGCTCCTCGGTGCCGCCCACGCCGCACGCAGCGGCGTG
>NZ_JBEXKG010000228.1:0-9120 GCF_040609555.1 Streptomyces sp. NPDC004658 | reverse complement strand
CCGGGCGCTTCCCTTCGGTCTTGCGTTTCCGACTCTATCAGATCTTTTCTCGATCCGATTTCCTCGGTGCTTTCCAGGTTCCCGCTCTCGCGTTTCCCTTTCCGGCGGTTCCGACTCTATCAGATCCTTTCGGCGTCTGATCCCCAGTCAGCGGGGCTTGTCCTCCCGGCCGTTGGGCCGTTCCGACGTCTCAAACCTTAGCGGATCCGTCCGGCGATTCCCAATCGGGCCGCCGAGTCCCTATTCGAATTGAATTCGGGCACGCCGAAATCAACCCGGAGGGAGGATCGTGCTGAAGGTGTGAGGGGTGCCGCTCGGGGCGGCTGAGGTGTCACCGAAGAACCGTTACGGCTCCGCGGCAACCCGAAGATCTTTACGGATCGGGCAGGGGCGTGTCAACACCCTGCTGTCAAGATCTTTTATGCGGACGTCAGTCCAGGTCCGTGAGCCGGCCGCCGGCGTCCGGCTGGGCGTGCTCCACCCGGCGGAGCAGCCGGGTGAGGACCTCGCCGAGCACCGAGCGCTCGGCGGGGGTGAGGTCCTGGAGCAGGTCCTCCTCGAAGACCGTCGCCAGGCGCATCGCCTCCAGCCACTTCTCGCGGCCCTCGGGCGTCAGCTCCACGATGACGCGGACGCGGTTGGACTCGTCGCGCTCCCGGGTGACCAGCCCCTCGGCGACCATGCGGTCGATCCGGTGGGTCATGGCCGCCGGGGTGAGCCCGAGCCGCTTGGCCAGCTCGCTGGGGCCCATGCGGTAGGGGGCGCCGGAGAGGACCAGTGCCTTGAGGACCTCCCACTCGGCGTTGCTGATGCCGAGGGCGGAGGTCTGGCGGCCGTACGCCACGTTCATCCGCCGGTTGAGGCGGGACAGCGCCGACACGATCTTCTCGACCTGGGGGTCCAGGTCCTGGAACTCGCGCTGGTAGGCGGCGATCTGTTCGTCGAGCGTCGGCTCTGTGACGCCGGGTGTGTCGGCCATGGCCGCAGTATCGCACGGGAGCCCTTTGCCTCGAAGTCCTTGACCATGTACTCTTTAGCTTCGAACTTTAGCTTCGAAGTCTTCAGGTCTAACTAGTGAGAGAGGTGAACGTGACCAGGGCGATGGGCGCAGCGATGCGCCGGATCCACGTGGGCAACGCACTGAGCGCGTTCGGGCTCGGCTTCACCGTCCCCTACCTGTACGTCTATGTGGCGCAGGTGCGGGGGCTGGGAGCCATGACGGCGGGTCTCGTGCTCGCCGTCTTCGCCGTGGCCGCGCTGATCGTGCTGCCGTTCGCCGGGCGGGCGATCGTGCGGCGCGGCCCGCTGCCGGTCCTTCTCGCCGCTCTGGTGACCGCCGCCCTGGGCGCGCTGAGTCTCGGGCTGGCGGGCAGTGCCGCGGCCGTGCTGCTGTCCGCGGCGGCGCTCGGGGCCGGGCAGGCCGTGATGCAGCCGGCGCTGGCGACGATGATCGTGGACTGCTCCTCCGCGGACACGCGCTCGCGTGCGTTCGCGATGCAGTTCTTCCTGCAGAACCTGGGGCTGGGCGTCGGCGGTCTCATCGGCGGCCACCTCGTCGACACCACGCGCGTGTCGTCGTTCACGCTGCTGTTCGCGATCGAGGCGGCGATGTTCCTGCTGCTGGTCGGTGTGCTGGCGACCGTGCGGATGCCGCACTCGCCGCGCCTGGCGGACGCTCCCTCGGGGTCGGCGAAGGGCAGCTGGAAGCAGCTGCTCGGGAACCGGGCGATGGTGCAGCTGTCCGTGCTGGGCTTCGTGATCTTCTTCGCCTGCTACGGCCAGTTCGAGTCGGGGTTGAGCGCGTACGGCGTGGAGGCGGCCGGGATATCCACGTCCGCTCTGGGTACGGCGCTGGCCGCGAACACGCTGATGATCGTCGTCGCTCAGTTCGCCGTGCTGAAGTTCGTGGAGCGGCGCCGGCGGTCCCGGGTCATCGCCGCGGTGGGCCTGATCTGGGCCGTGGCCTGGCTGGCCGCCGGGTACGCGGGACTCGGGCACGGCAGCCAGGAGATGGCGACGGCCGCGTTCGTGTCGACGTACGCGCTGTTCGGGCTGGGCGAGGCGATGCTGTCACCGACGGTCGCGCCGTTGGTCGCCGATCTGGCGCCGGAGGGCATGGCCGGGCAGTACAACTCCGCGTTCGCGCTGGTCAAGCAGCTGGCCCTGGCCGTCGGCCCGGCCGTGGGCGGTCCGCTGGGGGCCTCGCTGCACGGGCCGTACATCGTGACCTTCCTGCTGTTCTCGCTGGGGATCACCGTCCTGGCGCTGCGGCTGGGGCGGCGGCTCACCGCCGTACAGGACCGGCCCTGGCTGGCGCGCGGCACCCGCGTGGTCGCCCGGGGCGGGGCCGCCACGGGACCGGTGCCCGCGGACGCGTGAGTCCGCGGTGCGTCACGGCCGTCACCTCCGGGTGGCGGCCGTCGTCGTGTGCCGGGTGTGCCGGTCAGCGGGTCGCCGTGACGAGGACGGCCGTGAAGGGGAGCGTCGCCGTGCCGTCGGCGGTGACCCGGTCGGCGAGCTGGTCGCGCACCAGGCGGGCCGCACGGGTGAGGGCCTCCTCGCCGCCCGCCTCCCTGATCAGGCCGCCCCAGAGAGTGGCCAGGTGGGCGGGGGCGTAGGCGTCCAGCGGGGGCAGGGCGACGCCGAAGGTGACCTCGCGGTGGGCGGTGTCGCCGTAGCCGGCCGTGCGCAGGGCGGTGGTGAGCCGCTCGGCGGTGCCGGAGAAGGGGCGCGCGAAGTGGCGGGCCGCGTCCGGGCCGCCGTACTCCTCGACGGCTCGCCGCTGGGCGAGGAAGTAGGGCTGGCGGTCGAGGGGCGCCCAGACCGTGGCCGCGAAGCGGCCACCGGGGCGGGTGACGCGGGCGGCCTCGGCGAGACAGGCGTCGAGGTCGGGGAAGAACTGGGCGCCCTGCTGGCAGACGACCGCGTCGAAGGTGGCGTCGGGGTACGGCAGCCGGTCGGCGGCGGCCACGGTGAACTCGATGTCCGGGTAGAGGCGGGGGTGGCGGTCCCGGGCCACCCGGACCATGTCCGGGTCGCTGTCGACGCCGAAGACCCGGCCGGTGGGGCCGACCAGGGGTGCCGCCGCGCGGGCGGTGAAGCCGGTGCCGCAGGCGAGGTCCAGGACGGTGGCCCCGGGGCGCAGGTCCACGGCGTCCAGCAGCTCGCCGACGAACGGCGCCATGATCGGGGCGTGGTAGGTGTCGTAACCCTCGGGGCCCTCGGGCGCGTCGCTCGCTGCGCCGGATCCTTCTGCCATGGTCAGCTTCTAGCACCGGACGGGCGCGTGGCCGGTTTGCCGCGCGGAGGGGCCGGGCGGCCGGTCAGTGCTTTGCCTTCGGCAGGACGAACTCGCACCACACCGCCTTGCCACCGCCGGGGGTGCGACGGCAGCCCCAGTTGGAGGCGATCGTCGCGACGATGGCGATGCCCCGGCCCGACTCGTCGCCGGGTTCGGCGCGGCGGCGCCTCGGCAGGTGGTCGTCGCCGTCGGTGACCTCCACGATGAGGCGGCGGTCGGTGCGGCGCAGGCGGAGCCGCATGGGCGGGGTGCCGTGCTGGAGGCTGTTGGCGACCAGCTCGCTGGTGGCGAGGACGCCGAGGTCGTGCAGTTCGGCGGGGAAGCGCCAGCTGGTGAGGACGCCGGAGGCGAAGGCACGCGCGCGGGGGGCCGCTTCGACGCCGCCGAGGAGTTCGAGGGCCGCGTTGCGGAAGAGGTCGCCGTCGGGGCCCGTCCGCGCGGGGTGCTGGAGGACGAGGACGGCCACGTCGTCGTCGTGGTCGGCGGTGACGCCGGCCGAGCGGACCAGCCGGTCGCAGACGACCTGGGGGCTGCCGGTCGCGCCGGCGAGGGCGCCTTCGAGCGCGGCGATGCCCTCGTCCAGGTCGGCGTCCCGGCGCTCGACCAGGCCGTCGGTGTAGAGGACGGCGGTGGAGCCGGGGCCGAGGGCGATCGAGCCGGAGGAGTGCATCCAGCCGCCGGTGCCGAGCGGCGGGCCGGTGGGTTCGTCGGCGCGGGAGACCGTGCCGTTCTCGTCGCGGACCAGGATCGGCAGGTGGCCGGCGGAGGCGTACACCAGGCGGCCCTCGTTGGGGTCGTGGACGGCGTAGACGCAGGTGGCGATCTGGTTGGCGTCGATCTCGGCGGCGAGGCCGTCGAGGAGTTGCAGGACCTCGTGCGGGGGCAGGTCGAGGCGGGCGTAGGCGCGGACGGCCGTGCGCAGCTGGCCCATGACGGCCGCGGCCCGCACCCCGCGGCCCATGACGTCGCCGATGACGAGGGCGGTCCGGCCGCCGCCGAGGGTGATCACGTCGTACCAGTCGCCGCCGACCGCGGCCTCGGTGCCGCCGGGCTGGTAGGTGGCGGCGATGCGCAGGTCGTCGGGCTGTTCCAGTTCCTGCGGGAGCAGGGAGCGCTGGAGGGTGACGGCGGTCTCGCGCTGGCGGCGCTCGCTGGCGCGCAGGCGCTCGGCGGCCTCGGCGTGGTCGGTGACGTCCGTGGCGAAGACGAGCACGCCGGCGTCGCGGTCGCCGTCCTCGGCGACGGGGGTGCAGGTGAAGGTGTACGAGCGGCCGTCGACGGCCTTGCGCGACTTCAGGGTGCGTGGCTTGCCGCTGCGCAGCACCTGGTCGAGCAGCGGGAGCAGGCCCAGTTCGGCGAGTTCGGGCAGGGCCTCGCGGGCCGCCGCGCCGGGGGCTCGGGTGCCGAAGGCCGTCGTGTAGGCGTCGTTGACGTAGGCGATGCGGTGCTCGGGGCCGTGCACGAGGGCGACGAGGGCCGGGACGCGGTCCAGGACGTCACGCGCGGGCAGTTCGTCGACGGCGGACACCAGGGGTGTGCCGTCGGCGGGCTGTTCGGCGCGGGCCGCGGGCACGGAGCCTTCCCCCCTCCGGTCCGGGGAGACCGCCGTGTCGGTCCGCGCGGCGGCGCGGCGCTGCGTACCGGGGAGCCGGGCGCTCCAGCGCGTGAAGTTCACTTGGGGAAAGCCTCGTGGGTGCTAGGGCGGGCGGGTGCCCGTCCGACGTCGTAGGGCAGTCTGTCAGGGAGCGGGCCGCGGCGGGCGACAACCGTCAGACGCCGGGGTGGGCCGTGGAGTTCCTGAGTCCGGTCAGGACGACCCCTTCGGGTCGTCGGAGGGGCTGTGAGGAGGCTTTCCACCGGCCGCGAGTTCGAACTCCGCACGGGGATGTTCGAGCGAACCGAGCGAGACGATCTCCCGTTTGAAGAGCCCGGCGAGGGTCCATTCGGCGAGCACCCGGGCCTTGCGGTTGACGGTGGGCACCCTGCTGAGGTGGTACGCGCGGTGCATGAACCACGCGGGGTAGCCCTTCAGCCTGCGCCCGTAGACCTGCGCCACGCCCTTGTGCAGGCCGAGGGAGGCGACCGAGCCGACGTACTTGTGCGCGTACGTCTCCAGGGGCTCGCCGCGCAGGGAGTGGACGATGTTGTCGCCGAGGACCCTGGCCTGGCGGACCGCGTGCTGGGCGTTGGGCGCGGTCTCGGTGCCGGCTTCGGCGGCCGTGACGTCGGGTACGGCGGCGGCGTCGCCGGCGGCCCAGGCGTGCTCGGTGCCGTCGACGGTGAGCTGGGCGGTGCAGCGCAGCCGGCCGCGGTCGGTGCGCGGCAGGCCGGTGGCGGCGATCAGCGGGTGCGGTTTGACGCCGGCCGTCCACACGACCGTACGGGTCGGGAAGCGCTGGCCGTCGCTGAGCACGGCCACGCGGTCGGCGCAGGACTCCAGGCGGGTGTCCAGCAGCACCTGGATGTTGCGGCGGCGCAGCTGGGTGACGGTGTAGCGGCCCAGCTCGGGGCCGACCTCGGGGAGGATGCGGTCGGTGGCCTCCACGAGGATCCACTTCATGTCCTCGGGGCGGAGGTTGTGGTAGTAGCGCGCGGTGTAGCGGGCCATGTCCTCCAGCTCGCCGAGGGCCTCGACGCCCGCGTAGCCGCCGCCGACGAAGACGAAGGTGAGGGCGGCGTCGCGGACGGCCGGGTCGCGGGTGGAGGAGGCGATGTCCATCTGCTCGATGACGTGGTTGCGCAGGCCGATGGCCTCCTCGACGGTCTTGAAGCCGATGCCGTACTCGGCGAGGCCGGGGATGGGCAGGGCGCGGGAGACCGAGCCGGGGGCGAGCACGAGTTCGTCGTAGCCGAGGAGTTCGGTGGTGCCCTCCTCGGCGGTGGCGAGGGTGGTGACGGCGGCGGTGCGTACGCCGTGGTCGACGGAGGTGACCTCGCCGACGACGACGTGGCAGTGGGGCAGGACGCGGCGCAGCGGTACGACGACATGGCGCGGGGAGATCGAGCCCGCGGCGGCCTCGGGGAGGAACGGCTGGTACGTCATGTAGGGATCGGGGGTGACGACGGTGATGTCGACCTCGCCCCGCCTCAGCTCGGCCTTCAGCTTCCGCTGGAGGCGCAGGGCCGTGTACATCCCGACGTAGCCGCCGCCGACAACCAGAATGCGCGCACGTTCCTTCACCATCCCATGACGCACCCGGCGCTGGTGTTTGTCCACAGCCCCGGCAATTTGTGTGACCGGCGGCCGGGTGTGCGCACGGCGGGCCGTGGCGTCCGTGCAGGACGAAAGGGGGCAGGTCAGCGGGGGCGGGCGAGAGGGTGCGAAGGGCGGGAATCGGGACGTACGCACCCCGTACTCCGATCGGGGGGCGCACTGTGCGGAACCTGCCCCTTCTGAATTGACTTCCTCTCAACTATGTTCGTGTGTCGACGGGGTGTAGGGAATGTGGTCGAACTGGTCCGCGACGGGCGGATCCGGTCGGGACCGATGCCGCTTCCGCGCACCTCGCGTTCAGTGGCGGGGAGTCTCCGGGGGGAGACGTCATTACCGGGGGAAACACATGCATGTTCAGGACACGCATTGGGCATCGGCTGCTGCCGTCGCGCCCGGCGGCAAAGCGATGAACGCGGCGGTGGGCAACGGACGCGCGGACGCGGCGCGGACGACCCCGCTGCGGGTGGACGCACAGCGCAACCTGGAGCACGTGCTGCGTGCGGCGCGTGAGGTGTTCGGCGAGCTGGGCTACGGCGCGCCGATGGAGGATGTGGCGCGGCGGGCCCGGGTCGGGGTCGGCACGGTGTACCGGCGCTTTCCCAGCAAGGACGTGCTGGTCCGGCGGATCGCCGAGGAGGAGACGGCCCGGCTGACCGAGCAGGCCCGTGCGGCGCTCGGTCAGGAGGACGAGCCGTGGTCGGCGCTGTCGCGGTTCCTGCGGACCTCCGTGGCGTCGGGGGCGGGGCGGTTGCTGCCGCCGCAGGTGCTGCGGGTGGGCTCCGCCGGTCCGGGTGAGCCGGGCACGGCCGATGAGGCGGTCGTCCTCGCCGGGGAGGCCCGGGTGCCTCAGCAGCGGGTGCAGCCGGGCAGCGGTGAGCTGCGGCTCGTGGCGGAGGAGGCCGCGGTGGCCGACGACGCCGGGGCCGGGGCGCTGCTCGACGTGGTCGGACAGTTGGTGGACCGGGCCCGGGCCGCGGGTGAGCTGCGGGCGGACGTGTCCGTGGGTGACGTGCTGCTGGTGATCGCCACGGCGGCGCCGTCGCTGCCCGACGCGGCGCAGCAGGCGGCGGCGTCCGCGCGGCTGCTCGACATCCTGCTGGAGGGGCTGCGGTCCCGGCCGTAGACCGTCCCGCCACTCGGCTTCGCCCTCGGGGGCGTTCCGTTTCCCACCCGCACCGGCCGCGCGGTCGGTGCGGGTGGCCTTTCTGCGGCACGAAAGCGCTGTCGGCGGGTGCCGGGTGGGCGGGGCGTGGGGCTGTGGTGGGGGTGCTCACGCAGTCCCATGGCTCGTGGCTCTTTCTCGCGGCGGCCGGCCGTTCGACGGATGTTCGGAGGACGGTGGGGACAAGTGCGCTCGGATGAGTGGATGGCGTCCGAGCGGGGGCTTCGGGACAGTCCGGTGTGGCAGGCTGAGGCGTGACGGGTTGGGCTGAGCCGGGGTCGGGGGCTGTCCGCGATGGGCGTTGACGGGTGGGGCGGGTCGCGCGGCGACGACGCGGACGCCGAGACTCGGGGGTCGGCCTCACCCCAGGTTCCGCACCAGGGCGGGCGGCCGGCCCGCTCCGGCGCGGCCCGTGACGGGAACGTGCCCGCCCAGCGTGAGGGAGGCGGGCTGCCGCCGCGCCGGGACACACCGCCCGCCGACGCCGAGCTGATCGCGCGGATGCGCGGCGGCGACGACTCCGCCTACGAGGAGCTGTACCGACGGCACGCCGACGCGGTACGGCGCTACGCCCGCACCTGCTGCCGGGACGGGCACACCGCCGACGACCTCACCGCCGAGGTGTTCGCGCGGATGCTGCAAGCGGTGCGGGGCGGGTCCGGGCCCGAACACGCCGTACGGGCCTACCTGCTGACCTCCGTCCGACGCGTCGCCGCCCACTGGACGAAGTCCGCCCGGCGGGAGCAACTCGTCGACGACTTCGCCCTCTTCGCCCAGCAGGCCGCCGGGGCCAAGCAAACCTCCGACGACACCGCGTTCATCGGCTCCTCCGCGGCGGACCTCGGTCTCGGCGCCGACGTGCGCGCCCTGCACGAGGCCGAACAGTCCCTGGCGATGCGGGCCTTCCGCTCACTGCCCGAGCGCTGGCAGGCCGTGCTGTGGCACACCGAGGTGGAGGACGAGTCCCCGAGCGAGGTGGCCGTCCTGTTCGGGCTGGACGCCAACGGCACCCGCGTGCTCGCCAGCCGCGCCCGCGAGGGGCTGAGGCAGGCGTACCTCCAGGCCCACGTCAGCGCCGCCCTCACCCGAGACGAGGAGTGCGCCCGCTACGCCGACCAGCTCGGCGGCTACGCCCGCCGCAAGCTGCGCGTCCGCGCCGAACGGGGCCTGCGCAAGCACCTGGAGGAGTGCGCCAGGTGCCGGCTGGCGGCGGCGCAGATCGAGGAGCTCGCGAGCGGTATCCCCGCTGTCGTCCCGGTCGCGGTCATCGGCTGGTTCGGGGCCGCCGGGTACGCCAAGGCCCTCGGGATCGTGGCCGGCGGCGCCGGGGTGGGTGCGGCGGGCGCCGCCGCCACGGCCGGTGGCTCCCCGCCGAGAAGAAGATCGTCTTCGCCTACGCCAACAGCGAGGCCGGCCAGAAGCGCAAGGTCGCCATCGAGGACG
>NZ_JBEXKG010000227.1:0-9174 GCF_040609555.1 Streptomyces sp. NPDC004658 | reverse complement strand
GGGGGGGGGGGGGGGGGGGGGGGTGGCCCTACATCTTCACAACCCTTCCTTTTGTTGGGGGGGGGGGGGGGGGCCCCCCCCCCCCCCCCCCCCGGGGCCCCCCCCCCCCCCCCCCCCCCACGGCTGGTCCGTCAAACCGTTCACGCCGCCGACGGCACGTACGGGAAGGTCTGCGACGGCTTGGCGGTGATCGACTCCTTGCCGATACCCAGGGTCACCGGTGTGTTGCTGGCGAAGGAGAACATGACGTCCGGCGCGTTGTCGGTCAGGGTGCGACCGTTCCACTGCGCGAAGCCATAGGAGGCCGGGGTGCCGACCACATAGGGCAGCACGTTGGGGAGAATCCGGTCCACGACCGTCTTCGCGTAGGCTTCGGGATCCTCGGCGGTGCCGTAAGCACGCACCACGCCCGCCACCGCCTCGGTCAGTGCCTTGCCGTACAGCTCGACGTCCTCGGCCGGCGTGTTCTCGTTGAGACGGTCGCCGAGGGACTCGTTGTACTGCGTGAAGAGCGGGTGGATCATCGGCAGTCCGGCCCGGTTGATGGGACGCCAGCCGCCCGCGTCGGTCGCCAGAGAGGCGACGGCCCAGACGTCGATCTTGCGGTCCTCACCGGCGATGGGCAGCAGTTCCCCGTCGGCTACCTCGAGGACGATCGAGTAGACAGTGTGCCCCGCGAACAGGTTCGCCGCCTGCTTGGGGTCCCAGCCGGACAGGTCCACCTTGGTACCATCCTGGAAGGCATGGCCAACCGCGTGCAGGACGTCCGGCTCGATCCAGAACGGGTCGCCCGCCTTGCCGACCCAGGCGCGGCTGCCACCGGGCAGTTCGAGGGTCTCACCCGTGCGCCCCCGTCCGATGACCGTTCCCTCGGCGAAGTCGTCCTTGGCCTCGGGGCCGGCCAGACGGCGGACCTCGTAGGTCTGAACACCGTTCGCGTCAGCCTCGGCAAAGGTGAAGCGGTAGGTGACGTCCTCGACGGCGTCACCGTTGGAGTCGATCTTGAATTCGTACTTGCCTTCCGGGTGCAGACCACGGGGGATGTCTTCGCCGGCGAGCGAGTGACTGTGGTCCGTGACGAAGACGGTGCCTTGCTCACCTCGGAACACGTACAGGTCCGTGATGTCCAGGCGGGGGTCCTGGCGGGCGATGGGGGAGTCGAGGTGGTGGGACATTGTGGTTCTCGCTTTCGTGTCGAAGCTGTGCTCCATAGTTTGGTCAGAGCACGTGCGGCAATCTGTCGAGACTGCTCCACAGTCGGCTGAGTGCGGCCCACACGCCATCTGTGGGGTTTACCCCACAGCCCCTGTATGGGCTGCCTTGCAAAGCTCAAAAAGCTTCAACCGGCTGGTCCACTTCCTGGAGGTACAGGCGCGCCAGCTGGACCCGGGACCGAATTCCCAGCTTCTCGAAGGCATGACGTACGTGGGTGTTCACAGTGTGCGGTGAAAGGAACAGCCGCTCCGCTGCCTGCCGGTTGGTCGCCCCACGGGCGATCAGGTGGACGACACCCAGTTCCGCCGGGGTCAGTCCGCGCCAGCCGCTGTCGGGCGTCCCCGGAGCTGTGGTCGGCGCGCCCGGCCCCGTGACTGACTTCGTGCCGAGCTTTCGCAACAGGCTCCGCACCCGTCGGCTCTCCCGGTCAGCCCCACAGGCCTCATAACTCTCCAAGGCCCGTTCGAGGCACGCTCGGGCCTCGGCAGCATCCGTCGCCGTCGAAAGTACGCCAGCGTCCTCCCACGCCTGTGCCCTGAGAAGCGGTCGGGCGGTTCCGTACCGCTTCACCGCCTCTGTGAGCTTGGCCCGGTCACGGTCCAGGAGACCACGCGCATGCGCCGCCGCCGCCTCGAAAAGAGGCAAACGTGTGTTGTGCTGAACCCGGCTTCCAATGAATTCGACGATGCGCAGGGCGACTTCCCGCTGGCCGCACGCCAGTGCCATCCGTACGAGCAGAACCGCGTCCCCGGGATCGATGACGGCAGCGTGACTGAATCCACGTCTCACGTATGCTGATGCGGCGTTGAGTTGACGGACCGTCAGCGCCTCGTCGCGGTAAGCAGCGGTGATCAGGTCGACCCATGCCCCAGCGCGCCGCCGTTGTGGTTCTTCGCTTTTCAGCATTGCGCCGGCCTGCGCCGCGCAGGCTTCGACACCCGCGTCGTCTCCCATGTGGAAGGCCACTCGTGCCCTGGTGTACAGGGCTGCGGGTTCTCCCGTGAAAGGCAGTCCGGTACACGCGATCGCCTCGTCGGCGGCCGCCAGTTCACGTGCTGCCGCGGTGAGTTGACCGCTGTCCAGAAGCAGGCGAGCCCGAGCGGTCCGCCACAGGGGCAATAGCGCCTGCCGCCCGCGCCGTTCAGCCTCCTCCAGAGCGTCATCTACCATGTTAAGCGCGGAGCGGTCGTCCCCGGACAGATGCAGTAGCGAGGCACGCCAACTGGTGGAGACGGCTACTTCGGGAAGGGCGGCGGCGCGGCCCTGATCGAGTTGCGCGACGAGTGCAGCCACCGCGTCACTGTGCCGCACGGCATCCGTCCAGTTGTGCCGGTGGGCGGCGCTCATCGACTGTATGAGCCGGTACGTCAGTTCCCCGACCGGGTGCACACCGCGAGTCCGCATCAGGGAGCCCGCTACCGTCCCACCGGTTTCGTCGATTTCACCGGTCAGCAGGCGGGTGAGCATGGTGATCGCCAGCAACTGATCCTTCACGGATACAGGGACGTCGCGACGGCGGTATGTCTGCCGGATGTGGTTCTCGGGTTGGGGGAAGCGGAACTGGCTGCTCATCCGTGCCAGTTCGAGGCAGGCGCGAGCGTGAGTGGCGGCGTCGGGCGGCGTCTGGATGACCTCGCGGGCCAGGTCGCGGGCCTGTGCGACTTCACCGGTCTGCCAGAGCAGGGGAAGAAGTTCGGCTGTCAGACGCTGCCGCTCGCGGCACACACCCCCGGTGAGTTCCACGGCGCGCTTCAGGTATCGGGTTGCCGTGCCGGGTGCCACGACGGCCAGCTCCTGTGCGGCGTCCCGCAGAATACGCCCGGCCCATGCGTCTTCGGACTCGGCCATACCGATCAATTCGGCAGCGAGCGACACCCTCGACACGCCCGCCTGTTCACGGATTTGCACCGACCGCCTGCGGACAGACAGCCGCACAGGACTTGGAAGTGTGTCGGAGACCACCTCGCGCAACGCTCCGTGCACGAAGACGAGGCGGTCGTCCTCGGCTCGCAGCAGGCCTGCGGCCACAACCTCGTTCACAGGGGTGATCAGCGTGAGTTCCGATCGGCCGAGAACCCCGGCCAGGTGCTGCACCGTGACCGTATCGCCCAGCACAGAAGCAGTCGTTACGAGTTCCCGCGCGCCCTCGGACAGCTCGTCGAGGCGGCGGGTGACCAGCCAGGTGAGCACGGTCGGCATGCTTACGTCGCCTTCCGGCGGCGTGTTCGGGCCGGTAGGCGTGATCTCTTGAAGATGGGCGCACAACTGCCGTACGGTCCCCGGGAGCCCGCCGAGATAGCTGAGATACGGCTCCGTGAGTGCGGCCTGTTCCCCCAGGAGATCCCCTACCACCTGCCGTACCGCCTCTGGAGCGAGCGGGGGGAGGGCGAGCCGGGCGGCCTGCCGGGCGAGCAGGTCCCGGCGCAGACTGCGCACGGTCGGTACATCCGGGTGGGAGCGGGAGGTGAGCACCCAGAGCAAAGGGATCTCGGCGAGCTGAACCGTGAGCGTGCGTATCGCCAGCAGAGTCAGGTCGTCACAGTCATTCACGTCGTCGATGAGAAGGACGATCGGCCGGCCGTGGGTGAGTTCGCGTAGTCGGCCGGCGATTTCGCGGAGCAGCCAATAGGCGGTGGTCTCCTCTCGGGCCCGCTTGCCCAGTCTCTGGACGAAGTCGTCCGCCTCGGTGGTGAGGGCGTCCAGCAGCGGAGCCAAGGGCGTCATCCTCCCGCGCGCCATTCCGGCGCCCGTGAGCACCCGCGCACCGGCCAGAGCCGCTTCGTTCCCAGCACAAGCCAGCATGCGTGACCGTCCCGCTCCGGCAGGTCCCTCGATCCAGAGGACGCCGCCGCCGTTACGGTGGACGTGCCGGCGTACCCATTGGGTGATCTGCTTCTGCTCCACCTTGCGCCCGCGCACGGGGAGTGAGGCCACCGTGTCGGCGGTGCCTGACATGGTCCAAAGGATGTCCGTCGCCTGGCTCAAGGCAACCTCCAGCAGTCGGTGTTCGCTGCGACCGACGGGGGTGCGGAACCGCTAGGCGTCAGTGCCGGTGGAGCCGGCAACCGATGGCGGGTCGGCGTCGTGCTGAACGTGACCGGCCGCTCGGGCACAAGGCCGCGTCCCGGTGCCCGGAACGCGGCCTTCCCCGCGTCGTCAGACATAGTGGTCAATACGCCCCTGGTCTGGCTGTCGAGATCGCCAGACAAGTGATCCGGGCGCGCCCCAGGAGCGATGTCGGGACAACCCCACAGGGACACGGGGAAGCCGGATTTTTCGGGCCCGTACGACGCTATGGGCGCCTCCCTCCTCCGCGACATCCATGCAGGTCCGGGTGCGGGGTTGTGGGGTCCTCCCCAGGCCGGACGCAGGGACACCCCGTAGGCGATGTCCTGCGTGCACTACAGCCGGTGGGACGGGTCGGTCACGACACTGTGACTCGTTGCACCGTCCGTTCCGCCCGACCGGTTCGGCACCGGCGGCCTTCCGGCCGGCGGTCCTACCTCGGGACGGGCCGCGACATGAGAAGCGCGAAGCGGTCGGATCAGGTGCTATGAGATGACATGTCCGGATGCACTGCACGCACCGGACCTGGAGAGACGGGAAGTGACTCATGGCACAGCCGCACACCGCGCGGTTCGAGGGCCAGTACGTTCCGCATCGGGTGGTGGCGAGCGCTGTCAGCGACTTCCGCGCGAGCCGACGCGCCGCCAGGCTCGCAGGAGCGGTGATATCGGTGAGCGTGGGCGTGAGCCTGTTGGTGACGCCTGAGCCGACCCGGACGATGATGGGGGTCGTCTTCGGAGTTCAGTTCGCTGTACAGGGCGTGCTACAGCTGTTCGCCGCGCAAGAGGCGCGGGTGCCGCGCCCCGTGCGGTGGCTTCTGGCCGCCGGCGGATTGCTGGTGCTCTTCCTCGCGCTTTCTTTCCTTCGTGGCCATGCCGACTCGGTGTTCCTGCTCGGCGTGTGGACGGGCTTCGGTCTGCTTCTGCGCGGTTTCACGATGGCCGTCTCGATGATCCCGTCCACGGTCGAACACGTCGTCGCCTACGACGATCTGCTCAACGCGGTGATCGTCTCGGCCGGCCTGTTCATGACCGCCTTTCCCTTCTCGTCCCTGGGACAGCTGGCCAATGTCGCCGGCTCCGCCCTGGTCGTCACCGGACTGGTAGAGGCTGCTGGCGCCTCGCGGCGCCGTCACAAAGCGCTTCGGCCGTTGCACTGAAAAAGAGACCCCCCATACGCGCTTTGCCGGGTGTGATTCACCGTGTCGCGTCGGGACATTTCCCGCGGGGACGGCGGGCGGTCCGCTCGCTCTACAGGAGGTACCAAATGACGAAGTGTGGCCTCACGGTCGAGATTACGCATTGGATCGCCCGGCGCCTGCCCGTGCCGATTACCTGCGAGTTCTCGTACGACACTGGTGATCCGCTCGCTGTTACGGTGATCTTCGACGCCGAAGGCGAGTATCCGGTGCGTTGGGTGTTCGCTCGGGAGCTCCTGGCCGACGGGCTCACTGCCCGATCGGGTCAGGGGGAGGTGGAAATTTGGCCGACCTGCCGCATGGGACGGCGATCGCTCTGGATTCAGGTAGGAGATGCTCGAACCGGCCACACGGCGCTCTTTGAGGTCCCCGCCGGCCCTCTCTCCGAGTGGCTCTCCCGCTCCCACGCCCTGGTTCCGCGGGGCCGCGAGATGGCTGACGTGGACTGGAATGCCCTCACTGAGCTGATCCAGTGATGGGTATGGGCCCTTCCAAACCGTGACCGGCGGGACGAGTAAGTCAGGTGACTTCTTGGGCTCAACCCTTGGTTCGGTTCCTCACGTGGGTAACACAGTGCGTGGGTCTCCGTGAGACCGGATCAGCCGGAGCAATGAGACGAGGCGTAGTATCTGTGGGAGCGCCTGAGACACGCCCCCTCAGTAACCGCGTGACACACACCCACATAGAGCCTTCGTCCGAGAGCCGAACCAAGGAGGGTCTGCGGCATGCCTGACGCCAGCCTGACCACTACTGAGCTGTTGACGCATTACAGTTCCCAGTTGTCGAAAGACCTCGAACGGAATGTGCAGGAACAGGACCAGGTCCGAACCGAGATCGAGGTGCTGCAGGCTCGCCTGCTGACTCTGCAGCATGATCACACGGTGCTAGCGACCATGCAGCAGGCCCTTGAGAGTGGGATTCCTCTCCAGCAGGTCCCTACCGCGTCCCCCTCCCGGGGCTATGACCTGCCCGGTGTCGCCGGGCCCGGCGCCACGAGGAGGAAGCAGCAGACGCCGACCCTGGTGGCCCTGATCAGGGCCTACCTTGCCGAGCAGTCGCAGCCGTGTTCGGCTGCGGAGGTCGCGACCGCGCTGAGTGAGGCCCATCCGGACCGTGTCATCAAGACGACCGTAGTGCGTACCACCTTGGAGGGGCTGGTGGCCCGGAGCAGCGCGCAGCGCCTCAAGCAGGGGCACTCGGTGTTCTACCTGAGCCTTGAGAAGGACGGGGTTGAGGAGGCGGGGGACGCAGGTACCGACACGTCCTCGACCGAGGTCTGAACGCGCGTCGTGCACCGTGGGGATCACGCTCCCGATCGGGTGGGCGTGGTCCCCGGGTGTTACCGGGCGATGCATATGCAGCTCTTTCTGGTTGGCATGTCTATGTCATAAACCGACCAGTGTCAGTCATCTGACAGATGCATGGAGGTAGCTCCGCAAAAGAGGATAAAGAGCAAGAAACCCCGTACGACGGCCAGAAGTTCGGGCCATGCGGGGCAAGGAAGGAGGAAGAAGAAGATGCGAACCCGACTGGTACCCCTGCTGAGCGACTGGGAGTGGCAGGAGCGAGCGGCCTGCCGCGGAATGAGCAGTGCTGTCTTCTTCTCCCCGCCGGGGGAGAAGGGCCGTGATCGCCGGAGGCGCGAGGAACGGGCCCGACGCATCTGCGGCAGGTGCGAGGTCATCGAGGCCTGTGCCGCGATGGCGCTCGACTACAAGGAGCGCTACGGCGTGTGGGGTGGAATGTCCGCCGGTGAACGTCAGGACATCCTTGGTGCGAGGGCCGCGGGGGGCGGCGCCGGCGGAATGCGTGGTTCCTGTGAGTAGCCGGTGCGTTTTCCCCTAGATGTTCTGCACGGAAACGCCCATTGCAGCGCTAGAAGCCTTGATCAAGCCTGTGAAGGTGTATCCGTTGCGTACACCCAGGCGGAATTGGTTTGAAGGCACAACGAGATCACCTAGGGTCGTCGCGGAAGCAAGCCCGTTGCGCTTTGGCTTTTCGTCGTCCTGCTCCTGCGCGGCGACGAGGCGGCCGCCCCTCCGGGGCCGCGCGTTCCGGCTTTCGGCCCTCGATGGCGACTCACGGTGAAGCAATGCTCTACAACGGTTCGGACGTCGTGCACAGCAGCAACGGCGCACCCTCGGACATGGCAGGTCACGCATCGTTGTGCGTGGCGGTCCAGGGCCCCGTGCTGCTGCCCGACGACTTCGCCTACGGAAAGGAATGTCGCACGTTCAACCTTTCCCGTCCGCTGACACCGGCGGTTGTTGTGGGTGCCACGTCCACCGACGACGTGGTGGCCGCCATACGCTATGCAGGCCGTCACGGCATGCCGGTCGCGGTACGCAACCAGGGCCACCAAGTGGTATTTCCCACGGCGGAGGACGCTCTGCTGATCACCACCAACCGCCTGCAGGAGATATCCGTCGACCCCGGGCGGCGCGTCGTGCGGGTGGGTGCCGGTGTGACGTGGGCCCAGGTGCTTCTCCGTACGGAGCGCGTGGGTCTGGCCCCGATCGCCGGTTCCGCCCCGCACGTCGGTGTCGTCGGCTACACCCTGGGCGGCGGCCTGAGCCCCCTCCTGGGACGCACCCTGGGCTACGCTGCCGACCACGTCCGCTGGATAGAGGTCGTCACCGCCGACGGTGCCGTCCGCGAGGTCACGGCCGACAGCGACCCCGACCTCTTCTGGGCATTGCTGGGTGGCAAGGGTAACTTTGGCGTCGTCACACGCATGGAGTTCGACGTCTTCCCCATGTCCCGCTTCTACGGCGGAGGTCTGTGGTTTCGCGGCGAGGAGATGCGGCCGGTCCTGGAAGCCTGGCGAACCCTGATACCGACGCTCGATGAGGAGACCACCACCTCTTTCTCGGTCCAGCGACTTCCTGACGCCGCGGTGCTGCCGCAGTCCCTGCGCGGTGCTTTCGTTCTGCATGTCCGCCTGGGACACCTCGGTGACATTGCGAAGGGCGCGCGGATCGCCGAGCCTCTGCGCGCCGCTGCCACCCCCGTCCGCGACACGCTCGCCGAGCGTCCATTCGGCGAGATAGGCGAAATCCACAATGATCCTGTCCGCGGCATGCCGCTCGTGGAGACGAGCTTCGGTTTGCGGGACTTCTCCGTTGCCACCCTGGACCGGCTCATGGAGCTCACTGGACCCGGTTCCGGCTGCCCGATGAAGAACGTGGAAGTGCGGGCACTGGGCGGGGCGCTCGACCGGGAGCCGGTCCGGCCCAACTCCGTCCCTTCCCGGGGCACGCCCTACATGACCTTCGCGGTAGGCAGTGGGACCCCTACGCAACTGCGCGCCATGCGCGAGTTCATCGGCACCTACACCCGCGGCATGGCTCCATGGCGAGCCCGCCACCACATTCTCAACTTTCTAGCGCCCGACGAGGCTCTCAGCGAGGCCGAGGTCCGCGCTTTTTACGGCGCCGAGCGGTACGCCCGGCTAGCTGCCCTCAAGCACGTCTACGACCCCCACAACGTGTTCCGGTTCAACCACAACATCAGGCCGGCCGCGTAGACGCATCCCCCCGCCCCAGGGCTGGGAAACCACATACCCGTTCGCCTCGCTCAGCGAGGCTGTGAAAGGAATCCAGTGGCCGAGCTGTTCTACGACGCCGACGCCGACCTGTCCATCATCCAGGGCCGCAAGGTCGCGGTCATCGGCTACGGCAGCCAGGGCCACGCCC
>NZ_JBEXKG010000226.1:0-9502 GCF_040609555.1 Streptomyces sp. NPDC004658 | reverse complement strand
GCGGGCCGTCCCGCAGCTGGGCCAAGTGGGCGTCCAGGTCGTCGAGTTGGTGCAGAGCGAGGTCGTACAGGGCGCGCTGCCAGCGTTCCTCGGGGTCCGTGCCGTCGCTCCGGGTGTCCCGCCGTACGGCGTCCACGTCGCCCTTGAGCCGCCGCGCCTGCGTGATCAGCGCCTCGACCGTGCCGCGTCCGGGCGGCTGGGCGGCTGGGCGGTCCGCGGAGACTGGGGACGGCATGACGCACTCCGATGGGGACGGTGACGACGGGGACGACGGGGGACCGCTACGACTGTCGCACAGCCCGCGACGCCCTGTAAGGGATTTGGCAACACACGATACGGTGGTGCTTCTGGCATATGCCAGAGTCTTCCCGGAGTGATCCGCGGGTACGAACGACGTAGTCGCCGAGGTGGCCAAGTCGTAGCACTTCTACGTGAGTTGAGCCAATCGGCGCGGTCCGGCGCCGGTGTTCAAGCGCGTGTTCGACGTTCGTCTGTTCCATGGCGGTGCGGAGCGGCCGGTACCTGCCGAAGTCTGACCGGAATTGGCGGCATGTCAGAGGGCCGCGCCGACTCCTTAAGAGCATGGACATCACCGTCGAACAGCTCGCCGAGGCCCGGCTCGTCACCGCCCAGCACCAGGAGGTCCCGGTGTCCGCCACTCTTCGCTACACCGCCGCCGAACCCCTCGCCGTGTTCGTGGACTTCCCGGCCGAGGCCGCGCTGCACGGCGAGGAGGTCACCTGGACCTTCGCGCGCACCCTGCTCGACCAGGGTCTGCGGGCCCCCGCCGGCCATGGGGACGTGCAGATATGGCCGTACGGCCGGACCCGGACGGTCGTGGAGTTCCACTCGCCGCACGGCATGGCCCTGCTGCTGTTCCCGGCGTCCTCGCTGCGGCGCTTCCTGGTGCGCACGTACGAGGTGGTGGCCGGCGGCCAGGAGGATGTGGCCGCAGTGGTGGAGCGGGGGCTGAGCGCGCTGTTCGGCGGGGTGTGAGCCGGCGCCGGACACCGGCGACGGTGTCAGCGGACGGGCCCGGCGTACAGGTCCGGACGCGGGGCGAGCTCGACGGCCACCCGGCCGCCGGTCTCCAGCGCCCGGACCCCCGCCTCGGCGACGACGGACGCCGCGTAGCCGTCCCAGACGTCCGGCCCGGTGACCTCCCCGCGCCGGGTCGCGTCGACCCACGCCTGCAGCTCGCGGTCGTAGGCGTCGGCGAAGCGGACGAGGTAGTCCTGCGCGACCTCTTCCCGGGCGCTGCCGCGGGTCGTGACCACCATGGTGTGCTCGTCGCCGATGCGGGCGCTGCCCGCCTCGCACACGGCCTCGCAGCGCACCTGGTAGCCGAAGCCGCTGTTCACGAAGACCTCCACGTCCACCAGGGCGCCCCGCTCGGTCTCGAACAGCACGAACTGCGGGTCGAGCAGGCCCTCGGGCGCGCCCGCGGACGGCGTGGGCCGCAGCACGGTGACCGCCGTCAGCTCCTGCCCGAGCAGCCAGCGGGCCGCGTCGATCTCGTGCGAGACCGAGCTGTTGATCAGCATCGCGCTGGTGAAGCCGGCGGGGGAGGAGACGTTGCGGTGCGTGCAGTGCAGCATCAGGGGCCGGCCCAGGCTGCCCCCGTCCAGCAGGGCCTTCAGCCGCCGGTACTCGGCGTCGTAGCGGCGCATGAAGCCGATCTGCGCCAGCCGGCGGCCGAGCGTCGCCTCGGCCTCCACGACCCGCAGGGCACCGGCGGAGTCCGGCACCATGGGCTTCTCGCACAGCACCGGCAGCCGGCGGGCGAAGGCGGCGAGCAGTGCCTCCTCGTGCGCGGGGCCGGGGGAGGCGATCAGGACGGCGTCCACACCGGGCGCGTCCAGCGCGGCCACCGGGTCCGTGTGCACGTCGGCCCCGTCGAGCCCGGCCACCGCTGACGCGGCCCGCTCGGCATCGGGATCGGCCACCGCCACGACCCTGGCCCCACTGACCACCTGGTCGAGCCGTCGTATGTGATCGGCCCCCATGTGTCCGGCACCCAGTACCGCCACACCCAGCAGGTCACCCATGTGCGCGCTCCCTTACGCCGACGATCACGCCGTAGCGTACGCCGACGCAAGGGCGGGCCCCTCGGGGTCAGTACCGCAGCACTCCCGCGATGCCGTCGGCCTCGTTCAGCGTGCCGTCGGGCACGAAGCGCACCTCGGCACCCGTCTCCAGGCACTGCTCCACGATCTCGTCCACGATGTCGTCGCGGGCGTCCAGGTCACCGGGCTCGGCCGGCACCAGATGCTCGCCGAGATCGCGGACGGTGGCACGGAAGTTCTCCTCCACGGCCAGCAGCCGGACCCGGCCCTCGCGGGCGCTCTGCCACAGCTCGTCCAGCCCGGCGGCGTACGTGCGGTGACCGCGGGCCGAGGTCAGTTCCTCGACCACGGTCCTGGCGTCCTTGCGGGACTCCTCGGCCAGCACCGGGCGCAGCGCCTGCCAGACCGCGTCGGGGCCGGCGTGCCCGAGGCCGCCGTGCGGGACGTGGACGGCGGACTTGGCGACAGTGCCGACCTCGTCCAGCAGGGACAGCGCCGCCTGCTCGCCCATCACGTAGAGCGGCCGGGGCTGTTCGCGCAGGACGGTGCCCATGGCGGTGTCCGCCTCGCGCAGGAACTGGCGGGTGCCCTCGTCGCGGAAGGTGCTCGGCAGATCACCGATCCGCATCTGGCGCTCGGCGTCGAAGTTCTCCCGTCTGCGCTCCAGCGGGAAGCCGCCCAGGGGCTCCTCGACGACCCGGTCCGGGCCGCCGCCCCAGAGGGTGACGCGGTCCGCGGAGACGGACAGCACCCAGTAGGGCCGCTCGGCGGTGTGTGCGGCGACCAGGTTGCGGGTGAGGAAGGTGTCGGACAGCACCACCCGCTCGGGGACGCTGCGGGACAGGGACCAGACCTGGTGCTCACCCGGCGCGGCGAAGATCACCAGGCCGTCCTCGGCATGCGTCAGGTCGACCTCGGCGAGGGCCCGGTCGAGCTGTGCCTCGACGTCGGCACGCCGCTCGCGGGTGACGGCGGGGTCGGACTCCAGGCGTCGGCGGGCCTCGGTCAGCGCGTTGCGCAGGCGGACCGGATCCTGGCCGCTTCCGCGTTCCCGGCGGTGCGTCGGGGTCAGCACGGAGACTGCCGGATAGGGGCGCGGGCGCCGTAGTTCGGCGAGGGTCGCGGGACTCAGTGCGTGCTCCATGACACGACGATAGGGCGGATCCACCTTTACGGCATTCGGGGTAATCCGGACATCCGTCTCTCCGTCGGCCGCCGCTCGGACTCCCGGTGGACGGCGGTGACGCGGGCCGCGCGGCCCGTTGCCGTACTCGTCAGTAACCGGACCGTGCCGCACCCAGGAGGCCGCCATGCCGCAGCTCGACGTCGACGGAGCGACGCTGACGTACGACGACGAGGGCCCGCGCGACGCGGCGCAGGTGCCCGTGGTGCCCGCGGCCTGCTGATGGCGGCCTCCACCCTGGTGCCGTTCCGGATGTTCGTGGCCGCCAACATCCGACGCGCCTTCGCGCCGGGCCATCCGCGCGAGGAGATCCGGGCGCACATCCGCGCCTCGGCGGCCACGCCGCGCGAGGTCGTCATGACGCTCTACGGCGCCATGCGGGCCTTCGACGTCCTGGACCGGGCCGGGGAGATCGCCGTACCGACCCTGCTCGTGCACGGCTACCACGACGTCCAGCTGCCGGTGGGGCAGATGCTCCGGCTGGCCAAGGCCTGCCCCGACGCGGTCGTCCGGGTTCTGGACGCGGGTCACGAACTGCCCGTCGAGAAGCCGGCCGAGCTGACCGGAGCGCTCGACTCGTTTCTGAACGCGAAGCCGTAGTGAGGCGCCTTGCTCCGTCCGCTTGAGGAAGTTTTTGCCCGTGGCCGATTCATTTCGCTCCGTGCCCGGTAAGGGGCCTCTCCGCAGATTTTGCTAAGGCAAAACGCGGCCGAAATCGTGGGGACGGGAGACCGGACCGTGTTACGGCCGCGTTGACGCGGCCGGCCGCCCGACGGACGCTCGTCATATAGGTGCTCGATACAACTGGTTTGTCCCGGCCGGTCGTCGCTTACCACGAAGGCGCAGGTCAAGGCGGGACCGACGGGCAGCCGGAGGCAGGAGGTAGCGCATGTGCGGCATCACCGGATGGGTCTCCTTCGACCGCGACCTGACGGCCGAGACCACCACATTGCATGCGATGACCGAGACGATGGCCTGCCGGGGCCCGGACGACCGCGGCACCTGGACCGAGGGCCCCGCCGCCCTCGGACACCGCCGGCTCGCCATCATCGACCTCCCCGGCGGCCGTCAGCCGATGTCCCAGCCGACCCCCGAGGGCACCGTCGCCCTCGTCTACTCCGGGGAGACCTACAACTTCACCGAGCTGCGCCGGGAACTGACGGACCGTGGCCACCGGTTCACCACCGACTCCGACACCGAGGTCGTGCTGCACGGCTACCTGGAGTGGGGCGACGCCGTCGCCGAACGGCTCAACGGCATGTACGCGTTCGCCGTGTGGGACGGCCGCCACGACAAGCTGGTCATGATCCGCGACCGCATGGGCATCAAGCCGTTCTACTACCAACCCACCGCCGACGGTGTCCTCTTCGGCTCCGAACCCAAGGCGATCCTCGCCAACCCGCTGGTCCGGCCGCGCGTCACGCTGGACGGCCTGCGCGAGCTGTTCGTCATGATCAAGACGCCGGGCCACGCCTTCTGGGACGGCATGCGCGAGGTCGAGCCCGGCACGGTCGTCACCGTCGACCGCTCCGGACTGTCCACGCGCGTCTACTGGCGCCTGGAGACCCGCCCGCACACCGACGACCGCGACACCACCATCGCCACCGTGCGCTCGCTCCTCGACGACATCGTGCGCCGCCAGCTCGTCGCCGACGTGCCGCGCTGCACCCTGCTGTCCGGCGGACTCGACTCCTCCGCCATGACCGCGCTGGCCGCCCGTCAACTCGCCGCCGACGGCGAGAAGGTGCGCAGCTTCGCCGTCGACTTCGTCGGCCAGACCGACAACTTCGTCGCCGACGAACTGCGCGGCACCCCCGACACGCCGTTCGTGCACGACGTGGCCCGGCTCGCCGGCACGGACCACCAGGACATCGTGCTCGACGCCGACGCCCTCGCCGACCCCGCCGTCCGCGCCCAGGTCGTCCGCGCCCGCGACCTGCCGTCGGGTCTCGGCGACATGGACAGCTCGCTGCTGCTGCTCTTCCGCGCCATCCGGGAGAAGTCCACGGTGGCCCTGTCCGGCGAGTCCGCCGACGAGGTCTTCGGCGGCTACCTCCAGTTCTTCGACGAGGAGGCGCGCCGCGCCGACACCTTCCCGTGGCTGGCGACCATGGGCCGCCACTTCGGCGAGGACGCCGGCGTGGTGCGCGCCGACCTCGCCAAGTCCCTGGACCTGGAGAGCTATGTCGCCGACGGCTACCGCACCGCCGTCGCCGGCATCGACCGGCTGGACGGCGAGAGCGACTTCGAGTACCGGATGCGGCAGATCAGCCACCTGCACCTGACCCGCTTCGTGCGCATGCTGCTCGACCGCAAGGACCGCATGAGCATGGCCGTCGGACTGGAGGTCCGGGTGCCGTTCTGCGACCACCGGCTGGTCGAGTACGTCTACAACGCGCCCTGGGCCCTGAAGTCCTTCGACGGCCGGGAGAAGAGCCTGTTGCGGGAGGCGGCGGTGGACGTCCTGCCGCGCTCCGTGTACGAGCGCGTCAAGAGCCCGTACCCGTCCACGCAGGACCCCCGCTACGCCCGCGCCCTCCAGGAGCAGACCAAGGAGCTGCTCGCCCGGCCCTCCCACCCCGTCTTCGACCTCGTCGACCGGGACCGGGTCCGGCAGGCCGCCGAACGCGAGGCACCGGTCAGCACCCAGGCGGCCCGGCGCGGCCTCGAACGCACCCTGGACCTCGCGGCGTGGCTGGACCTCTACTCGCCCGAGCTGGTGCTGGACTGAGCCGGCCGGCCGAGCCCGATGGCGCGGTCGGCGGCCGCCGCCGACCCCTGCCACCACGTGGTCACCGGCTCCCAGACGAGCACCCGGCGCCCGGTGCCGAGCCGCCCGGCGGTGAAGGAGCGGCCCTCGTGCTCGGCCGACGCCGCCACCCCGACCCCCACCACCCGGCGGGCCTCCGGGTCCGCCGGGTCGGCGATGGTCCGCACGTCGGCGTAGGCCGTGCCGCCCGCCGCGAGCCGGTAGGTGCCGGTGCCGCCCTCCGGCACCGGCAGCGCGATCCCGTCCAGGTCCCCGAAGGTGACCGTGGGCACCCGGTCGACGAGACACGCGCGCGCGGCGCGGTTGGTGACGCTGGTGCGCAGCACGGTCGGGTGGCCGGCCACGGCCTTCGCCCGGATCGTCAGCGCCTTCTCGGCGCAGCGGGCGGGCCGGTCCTGGCCGGGGGCGGCCTGGCTCTGCGGCGCGGTCAGCAGCAGGGCCGCCGCGGCGGCCGAGGCGGCGGGTACGGCGATGGCGGCGCGCATGCGCATGACGGGCTCCCTGTCGCGGTCACGTAGGGGATACGGAGGGGTACGGCGGCCTGGCTGGGCGCGCCTCGTGAGTGGGGACGGCCGGGGCGGCCGGGAGGTTGCCCCGGCGCACGGCATTCACCCGGATGCGCCACGTCCGGCACCGGCCGGCGCGGAGGCGGACCGGCTGTTGGTGGCGCGCGGCCCTCAGCCGGCGCTGTCCGGGGGGACACTCGGGGGGGTCGCGTCGGCCGGGCATGAGCTACCGCTCGCGGGCAGCGAGCCGTACAGCAGGAAATCGTTGACCTTGCGGTTCACACACGTGGAGGACGAGTACCCGGTGTGGCCGTCACCCTTGTTGTCGAGCACCACCGCCGACGAGCCGAGCCGGTGCGCCGTCTCCACGGTCCACCGGTACGGCGTCGCCGGATCGCCGCGCGTGCCCACGAGCAGCATCTTCGCCGAGTGCACGTTCTTCACCCGGTCGCGGATGAAGTCGGTGCCCCTGGGCCGGCCGTAGCACATCAGGAGCTGGGTGAGCCGGTAGCGGCCGAAGACCGGCGAGGCCTCGTCGTACGCGGCCCGCAGGTCCTTCAGGTCCCTGGTGAGCCGGGCCGCGGTGGGCCGGTCGGGGTCGTCCGCGCAGTTGATCGCCATCAGCGCGGCCGGCAGGTTGTCCGCCGGGACGTCCTGGGCTTCCGCCAGCCCGCCGTCCGACCGGTACCGCTCGCGGGGCAGGCCGATCCCGCCCGCGGCGAAGGCCTCGACGCGCCGGGTGTCGCCGTCCTCGACCAGCGAGGCCAGTGCCCGCTCCAGCGAGGGCCACAGCTCCCTGCTGTACAGGGCCTGTCCGATGGCGCCCACCAGGTCCTGGCCGGAGAACGAGCCGCCGCGGCCCGTGGGCACCGGGTTCTCGTCGAGCGAGCGCACCAGCCGGATCACCTCGTCGCCGGCCGCGCGCCGGTCCCGCCCGAACGGACAGCCGAGATCCGTCGCACACCAGTCCAGGAAGTCGTCCAGCGCCGTCTGCTGCCCCTCGGCCCCCGCCACCCCCTGCTCGGCCAGCGACTCGGTCAGCGTGTCCACGCCGTCCAGGACGACCCGGCCGACCTTGCCGGGGAACTGCGCCGCGTACACCGCGCCGAGCCGGGTGCCGTAGGAGAAGCCGAGGTAGTTGAGCCGGTCGTCGCCGAGCGCCTGGCGGATGACGTCCAGATCGCGTGAGGCGTTCACGGTGCCGATGTGCGGCAGCACCCGGCCGGAGAAGCGGGCGCACTGGTCGGCGGCCTGCCGCAACCGCTTCAGCAGCGCCTGCGGACGGCTGATGTCGGTGTCCTCCTCCGTCACGGCCGAGGCCACGTCACCGCCCTCGCCGCAGCTGACGGGCGAGGACCGGCCGACCCCGCGCGGGTCGAAGGTGACCACGTCGTAGCCCTTGGTCAGGTCCATGAACTGGTTGCCCTCGGCGGCCAGCTCGGGGATGCCGGCGCCGCCCGGGCCGCCGAAGTTCAGCAGCACCGAGCCCCGGGGCGTGCCGCTGGCGCGGTAGCGGGCCAGCGCCACGTCGAGCGTGCCGGCGCGGGGCCGCGCGTAGTCCAGGGGCACGGTGACCTTCGCGCACTGGAGGTCCTTCGGCAGGTCCGGCCCCTCGCAGGCGGCCCAGGTGAGCTTCTGCCGGTAGAACCGGGACAGGTCGGGCTGCGGCGGGTCGGCGGCGGCCGTCGGCAGCCCGGCCCCGAGCAGCGCCAGGGCGAGGGCCGAGGCACCCGCGCAGCGCCGTACGGCCTGCCGTGTGGACAGCTTGGCCAGCATCGTTCGCCTCCCGGGGCGCCCGCCGGGACCGGGGACGGCGCCCTCGGAACAGGTTAAGCGGGCCCCGGACGGCCCGCCTCCGGGCGAGCGGGGCGGCTCCCGCCGAGGTATCGTGCGCGCCCTCCCTGCCCCCGTTGGTGATCTTTCAGCGGCTTTACATGCAGTTCGATAACCGTGCCGCTCGATGGGGTGAAAGACCGATTAGCCATAACTCCGATTGGTTCGCCTCCGTTTTAGGTGGTGCGGGTGAGTGCTCGCGATGATGTCTGGAAGGCAGGGAACCTATGAGACGGGCTACCCGAAACGGTGTGATCGCCGTCGCCGCCGCGTCCGGCGCGAGGGCCGTGGCGCTGCCGGTGTCCGCCGCCTTCGCGGCGGGCGGGTCCGACGCCCAGGGCTCGGCGGCCGGCTCGCCCGGGCTGGTCTCCGGCAACGGCATCCAGCTGCCGGTGCACGTGCCGGTGAACGTCTGCGGCAACACGGTCGACGTCGTGGGGCTGCTCAACCCGGCCGCGGGCAACGCGTGCGCGAACACCGGCGGCGGGAAGAGCGGCGGCACCGGGAAGAGCGGCGGCACGGCGAAGGACGGTGCATCGGCCGCCTCCGGCGGGGCCTCCGCCCACGGCGGTGCCGAGGACTCGCCCGGGATCCTCTCGGGCAACGGCATCCAGCTCCCCGTCGACCTGCCGGTCAACGTCAGCGGCAACAGCGTCGACGTCGTCGGCATCGGCAACCCGGCCCACGGCAACCAGTCGGTCAACGGCCACGGCGACGAGCCGGCCCCGCCCCCTCGGACCCCAGCCCCGACGCCCCGGACCCCGAAGCCGCCGGCCCCGGCCCGGTCGCACCCCGCCCCGCACCCGGCGACCTCCACGCTGGCCCACACAGGCGCGGACGTGACGACCCCGGCCGTCGCCGGCAGCGCCGCGCTCCTCCTCACCGGCGCGATCCTGTACCGCCGCTTCCGCCCGGGCCGCCCCCACTGACCCGCCTTCGCGGAGGCCGTGGCCGGCGGGGGACACGGGGGCGCGAGCAACGAGGTGGGCCGACATCCACCGGTGCCAGGCGCCCGCGCGCGGCTCCACTGGTGTCTGGCGCCGTGCGGCCCACCGAATCCCGGCCCGCCGTGCGGCCCACCGGATCCCGGCCCGCCGTGCGGCCCACCGGATCCCGGCCCGCCGTGCGGCCCACCGGATCCCGG
>NZ_JBEXKG010000225.1:0-9517 GCF_040609555.1 Streptomyces sp. NPDC004658 | reverse complement strand
CTACACGCTGTGCGTGGCCACCGGCACCCGGGACGTCGACATGGCCCTCATCGCCGCGCGTCACCGCCTCTCCGGCGCCCGCCGGATGTGTGTCCGTCGCCATGAGTCCTCCCCCTGAGCCCGCTGCGGCGCGCGGCGGCGGCACCGGACAGCGGCCCTCGCGCGTTCGACCGGGCCTGTATACCGCCCGGTAGGTCCCGCCGACCAGAAGCGGGACGCGACGAGTTCAGGGGGAGGGGGGCGACAGCCGTGGCGGAGGGGCCGGTTCAGACCCCGGACACCTCCTGGGCCGGGACGGCCGGCTGCGGCACGGACGCCGTCTGGAGCAGGGAGTCGTCCTCCGGGCGGGCGCCGGAGAGGCGGTGACGCGCGGCGATGAGGGCCATGTCGACGTCCCGGGTGCCGGTGGCCACGCACAGCGTGTAGGACACGTCCGCGAGCCGCTGCCGGGCCTCCGGTGTGCTCTCCTCGGCCCCGAGCAGAGTCAGTGCCTCGTACTGGGCGATGAGGTCCTGCAGTACCGCGGGGTGTGCCATGAGCATGCGATCCGCCTCCCTGATGGGGTCGCCGGTGTACGAAGTCGCAGCGCGAATACCCGCCCGTCCGCCGTGCATTCCCCCGTTGTCGCCGGGTCTGAGCGGTCGGCCTGCCCCACCGGGTGACGGCCCAGGTCCACGGCTCCCGGATCCCGGACGCAACAGGGGTGCCGTGCGCCGCGGTCCACGGCGGCGTGCCGGTGCGTCACCCGGTCGGGTGCTCTCCGCCCGGGATGCGCCGGATCGGGGCACGCCGCCGTGATCTTTCCGTGATCATGCGTCCTGTGAGTCTGCAACGTCGAAGTGCCCTGAGCCGGCGGCTCCTTCCGGCCATGCTCGGCACCCTCAGTGTCCTGTCCCTGCTGTCCGCCCTGCCCGCCGCGGCCCAGCCGGCGCAGCGGGACCACCGGCCCGCCGCGCCGCCGCCCCGGCCGGTCACGGCCGCGGAGGCGCGCACGGACGCCCGTCTCCGCGCGCTCCGCGACCGGCCCGCGGCCCTGCGGGAGTTCTTCCGGCAGCTCCCCAAGGGCGGGGACCTGCACAACCACCTCTCCGGCGCGGTGTCCACGGAGTACCTGATCGAGCTGGCCGCCGAGGACGGGCTGTGCGTCGACACCGCGACGCTGACCGCGGTGACCCCGCCCTGCGGCGCCGGCACCCGGCCCGCCGCCGACGCGCGCACCGACCGCGCCTTCCACGACGCGCTGGTGCGCGCCTGGTCCATGGAGGACTTCCCGCCCGGCGAGAGGGGGCACGACCACTTCTTCGACACCTTCGGCAAGTTCGGCGAGGTCACCTGGCGGCACCGGGGCAAGCTGCTCGCCGAGGTCGCCGACACCGTCGTCGGCAACAACCAGATCTACCTGGAGACGATGGTCACCCCGGCCTCCGACGGCGCGAAGAAGCTCGCCGCCGAGGTCGGCTGGGACGACGACCTCGCCGCCCTGCACCGCAGGCTGGTCGCCGACGGCAAGCTGGACAAGCTGGTCGCCGAGGCCCGCGAGGAGGCCGACGACGGCGACGCCGAGTTCCGCGCCACCGAGCGCTGCGGCACCCCGGGGGCGCGGCCCGGCTGCGGCCTCACCGTCCGCTGGATCTCCCAGGCGTCCCGGGGCAGTGCGCCGGAACGGGTCTTCACCCAGCTGGCCCTCGGCATGCGGCTGGCCGAGGCCGACCCGCGGTTCGTCGCCGTCAACCTGGTCCAGCCGGAGGACGGGGAGACCTCGTTGCGCGACTACGGCCTGCAGATGCGCATGGTCGGTTACCTGCGCACCCAGTACCCGAAGGCACACGTCACCCTGCACGCGGGCGAGCTGTGGCCGGGGCTGGTCAAGCCGGAGGACCTGAAGTTCCACATCCGCGAGGCCGTGGAGGTCGCCCGCACGGAACGGGTCGGGCACGGCGTCGACCTGGTCCACGAGGACGACTGGCGGCGCACCGCCCGCACGATGGCGGACCGTCAGGTGGCGGTGGAGGTGCCCTTCTCCAGCAACGCCCAGATCCTCGGCGTCAAGGGAGCCGAGCACCCCTTCAGCACCTACCGCCGCTACGGCGTCCCGGTCGTCCTCGCCACCGACGACCCCGGGGTGTCCCGGATCGACATCAGCCACGAGTACCAGTACGCCGCCGCCACCTACGGCCTGCGCTACCCCGAGCTGAAGGACCTCGCCCGCGCCTCCCTGGAGTACGCCTTCCTGCCGGGCGCGAGCCTGTGGCAGGGCAACCCCACCGCCGGGGGGTACCGGCCGGTCCCGGCCTGCCGTGCCGAGCACCCCGGCCTCCCGGTGCGCGGCGCGGGCTGCCGGCACCTGCTCGCCGACAGCGCCAGGGCCCGCCTCGAATGGCGCCAGGAGACCGCCTTCGCCGCTTTCGAGAGGACATACGGGGACTGACGCCAGCCGCCCGACGCCCGCACGGTGGGGGCCCCGCGGCACCGGGCGGCCGGCTGGGCCGAGGGCACCGCGGCGGCCTACCGGTCGGGTGTGTGCGCGGCCGGACCCGTCGTCGGCTGGACCGTGGCGCACGGCCGCGTGCGCCTCGTCCCGGGAAGCGCCCCGACGACCCGGGGTTCACCCGCCGGCGGTCCGCGCCCGGCGTGCTCCTCGGCGCCCTGCGCTGCTTCGCCACGGACCGCGTCGGCGACTGCCACACCTGGGCCGTGGTCGAGCGGGGGCGGCCGGTCCGGGCGTACCTCTGCCTCGGCGCCCGGGGTGCCGTGCCGCCGCACATGGGCGAACCCACCACGGTGGAGCGGCGGCTGGGGTGTGGGTGCGCGCCTGATGGAGGAGGGCTGGGAGGCGCGGCGGGAGGCCGAGTGGGACGCCTGGCACGCGGCCATGCCGTCCGAGGAGCACGTCACGGCGATCGCGCGGGGCGGGGGATCCGCCCGCCCGGCCTCCCGGACAACGAGGCGCCGGACGGGCCGGCGGGCCTCCTCGGTCACCCGCCCGGAGCGTCCGCGGACCGAGCGCGGCCCGCACACCCCGGCCGCGGGGCGACGGGCGAACCGCCCGACCCAGGCGCCGGGTTGAGACCGACACCGGCCGGCGGGGAGGGTGTGAAAGGCTGAGCGGGTCCGCGTCCGCGCAACGGGAGGCAACCACCGCATGGCCGTCATCCACCGCACCACGCTGAAGCCCACCAAGCTCGAACTGCTCGCCGACTGGCTGCCCACCCGCCCCTGGTACCGCGGCGGCCCGGACGCACCCGTGCTGGAGAAGTCCGGCGGGTTCCGGCTGGACGACCCGGAGGGCGAGGTCGGCATCGAGTTCCTGGTGGCCACCGACACATCGAGCGCGGAGCGTACGGCCTATCTGTCGCCGCTCACCTACCGAGGGGCGCCGCTGGAGGGCGCCGAGCACGCTCTCGTCGGCACGACGGAGCACGGAGTGCTGGGCACGCGCTGGGTGTACGACGGCTGCCACGACCCGGTGCTGGTCACCGAACTGCTGTCGCTGATCGAGGGGAGGGCGCAGGCGATGGCCCAGAGCATCACGGACACCCCCGACCGCGAGGTGACCCGCTCCTACGGCGGTGGCGCCGCCCTCGGCCCGCAGGGCGGCAGGCCGGAGCCGGCCGACGGCGAGGACGGCACCCGCCTCCCGCTGTCCGAGGGCCTGACCCTGCACGTCCACCGCGTGCTCACCCCCGTCACCGGGAAGCCGCCGCTGCCGCCGCAGGGCGCCCTCGGCCATGTGGCGACCGGCTGGCCGGGTCCGGACGGCACCCGTCTGGGGGCCGTCTTCATGACACTGCGCGGCGTCTGACCCCGGCAGGGGCCGCCCCTGGGTGAGTGGCGCCGGCAGCCGCCCACGCGGCGGGCACCCCGGCCCATCGGTCTGGCATGGACCGGTCAAATCTGTCACTCTTTCGGCAGCCCGCGCCCCCGACCCACAGGGGCGCGGGGCACCTTCCGCACAGCGATCACGCAAGCCCCACCCCGGCCGCCCCGGCGCACCCCAGCCGGCCGGCGGTCCCCGAGCAGGCCGGACCCCGGCCGCCGCAAAGGAGTAGCGTGTGAGATCGACCCCCCACAGGGCCCTGAGCGCCGGCGCGGTCGTCGTCGCCGCGCTGGCCGCCCTCTCCCTCCCCGGAACCTCCGCCGCCGCCCGGCCCGCCACGGCTCCCGTGACCGCCGCCTGCACCCCGGCGCAGGTGGTCGCCAACGGCGGCTTCGAAAGCGGTACTTCACCATGGACCCAGTCGGCGTCCACGGTGATCACCAGCCGCTCCGGACAGAGCGCCCACGGCGGCAGCTCCTACGCCTGGCTGGACGGCGTCGGCGGCACCCACACCGACACCCTCGGCCAGAGCGTGACCATCCCCTCCGGATGCGCCGCCACCCTCACCTTCTGGCTGCACACCGACACCGCCGAGACGACCTCGTCCACCGCCTACGACAAGCTCACCGCCAAGCTGGGCGGCACCACGCTGGCCACCTACTCGAACCTGGACAGCAGCACCGGCTACGTGAAGAAGTCGATCGACGTGTCCTCGTTCGCCGGCCAGACGGTGAACCTGTCCTTCACCGGCACCGAGGACTCCAGCCTCCGGACGAGCTTCGTCCTGGACGACATCGCCCTCGACACCTCCGACGGCACCCCGCCACCGTCCACCGACTCCACGCGGACGCCGGCCGCGCCCGCGTACACCGTGAACCTCAGCAGCGACACGAGCGGCACCGTCTGGACCGGGCACGAGAGCGTCACCTTCACCAACGCCTCCACCACCGCGCTCGGCCAGGTGTACCTGCGACTGTGGGACAACTACCACGGCAGCTGCGACGCGATGCCCGTCAGGGTCGGCAACGTCACCGGCGGCACCGCCGGAGCCCTCTCCGTGGCCTGCACCGCCCTCGAGATCGACCTGCCGAGCCCGCTCGCCCAGGGCCAGAGCGCCACCATCGGTTTCGACCTCGGCATCACCGTGCCCAGTGGCGCCGACCGCTTCGGCCACGACGGCGCGTTCAGCTTCGTCGGCAACGCCCTGCCCGTCCTCGCCGTCCGCGACAGCGCCGGCTGGCACCTGGACCCGTACACGAACAACGGCGAGTCCTTCTACTCCCTGGCCGCCGACTTCAAGGTCACCCTGGACCACCCCACCAGCCTGCTGGTCCCGGCCACCGGCACCTCCACGGACACCCCCGGCTCCAGCGGCCGTACCGTGACGACGGCCACCGCCTCCAAGGTCCGTGACTTCGCGTGGGCCGCCGGACCCTTCACCAGGATCTCCGGCACCTCGGCCGCCGGCGTCCCGGTCAACGTGTACTCCGTCTCGGGGATCAGCTCCTCCAGCGCCCAGTCCATGCTCAGCACCGCCAAGACCGCCGTCGACGCCCACGCGGCCCGGTTCGGCGCCTACCCGTACGGCGAACTGGACGCCGTCATCGACAACAACTACTGGTTCGGCGGCATGGAGTACCCCGGCTTCGTCCTCGACGTGGTCAGCACCACCGCGCTCACCCACGAGATCGCCCACCAGTGGTGGTACGGCATCGTCGGCGACGACGAGTACACCAGCCCCTGGCTCGACGAGTCGTTCACCGACTACGCCACCGACCTCGCCCAGGGCAAGACCGGAACCAACTGCTGGAGCGGCGTCTCCTGGGCCTCGGGCGCCGAGAAGATCACCAACTCGATGGCCTACTGGGACGCGCACTCCTCGCGTTACTCCACCGTCGTCTACGGCTACGGCAAATGCGCCCTGCACGACCTGCGCCGCGTCCTCGGGGACACCGCCATGGCCAAGCTGCTGAAGGACTACGCGAGCGCCCACTGGTACGGCGTGTCCACCACGGCCGAGTTCAAGGCGGCGGCCCAGGCCGCCACGAGCACGGACCTGACCTCCTTCTGGACGCAGCACCGCATCGAGGGGTGACGAACGCCCACATGGGCTAAAACCGGCCGGGAACACCTTCGTTGGGCGCAACCCGGAGTGCGCGAGGGCCCGGCCGCGGGTCAGATGGGTTCCGTGCGAATCCCCATATCCCGCTCCCGCGGCCGGTCCCGCCTGTGCCTCGCCGGCACCCTGACCTGCCTGCTGCTGTTCCTGTCCAGCCCCCCGGCCGCCTCCGACGCGACCGGGGGCGCACCCGAGCGCGGCAGTGCCTACATGGGCATCGGCGTCCTCGCCCACGACGGCGAGTCCGGCGCGCCGCCCCCGGACCCCCGCGCCTCCCAGACCGAGGGAGTGGACGTCTCCAGCCACCAACGCGACGTCGACTGGCCGACGCTGTGGAACAGCGGCACCAAGTGGGCGTACACCAAGGCGACCGAGGGCACGTCCTACACCAACCCCTACTTCGCCCAGCAGTACGACGGCTCGTTCGACGTCGGCATGGTCCGCGGCGCCTACCACTTCGCCACCCCGGACACGGCAGGCGGCGCCGCCCAGGCCGACTACTTCGTGCAGCACGGCGGCGGCTGGTCGAACGACGCCCAGACCCTCCCCGGCGCCCTCGACATCGAGTGGAACCCGTACGGCGACGCCTGCTACGGCAAGTCCAAGAGCGGCATGGTCAGCTGGATCCGGGACTTCCTGGACCGCTACAGGTCCCGCACCGGCCGGGACGCGGTCATCTACACGGCCACCAACTGGTGGATCCAGTGCACCGGAGACTACGCCGGCTTCGGCGGGACCAACCCGCTGTGGATCGCGCGCTACGCCTCCACGGTCGGGCCGCTGCCGGCCGGCTGGACGTCGTACACGATGTGGCAGTACACCTCCAGCGGCCCGACGGTCGGCGACCACGACCGCTTCAACGGCTCCCAGGACGGGCTGCGGGACCTCGCCACCGACGGGTCACCGGACGCGGACCTCTCCGGGACACGGTCCTGATCTCCGCGTGGCGGCCGGACCGCCGGGCACCGGACGCCGGGAACGGACCGGCACTGGTTAGGCTCGACGCGTGCCGCATGTCGAGATCCTCCAGCTGCTGGTGTCCCCGGTGCACCGCCTGGCGGGCCGGCCGGGCGACGGCCCGCCCGAGCTGCCGCCCGGCGAACTCGTGACGACGGCCGTGGTCCGCGCGGGCCTCGGCATCGTCGGGGACCGGTACTTCAACCACCCCGCCCACCGCAACGCGTCGATCACCCTCATGGCGGCCGAGCGGCTGCCCCAGCCGGGGCCGTACCCGGCCGACCTGCTGCGGACCCGGCGCAACGTCCTGCTGCGCGGGGTCGACATCGACGCCTGCATCGGCAGGACCGTCTTCCTCGACTCCGGTTCCGGCCCGGTCGAACTGGAGGTGCGCAGCGCCGCCCGGCCCTGCGCCTGGATGAACACCACCCTCGGCCCCGGCGCCCAGCGCGCCCTGCGCGGCGGCGGGGGAGTGCGCTGCCGGCCGCTGACCGACGGCGTCCTCACCGTGGGCCCCGCCGTGTTCGGGGTGCTCGAACCGGGGGAGACGGCGCCCGGCGCATGACCGGGACGACCGGCGACGGCCCGGGAAGGGGCGCCGAGGCGGCGGCCCACCGGGACCGCGCTCACGCCCCCGAGGCGGCCAGCTGGTCGGCCAGCCGGTGGGCCTGGGCGAGCAGCGCGCCGTAGGTGGCGAGCTCGTCGGGGTCGTCCGTCGTGGAGCGGGCCAGGTCCCGGCGCAGGTCGCCGAGCGTGCCGCGCAGCCGCGCCACCGCCTCGCGCAGCTCGTCCTCGCACTCGTCGCCGAACCGGCTGTGGCTGTAGAGCCGCAGCGCGCGGGCGGTCTCGCACAGGAACTCCGCGTACCGCTCGGCGAGCCCGGGATGCGGCCGGGGTGCCGCGCGGTCCTCGGCGGCGGCCTCCAGCACCGTGCGGGTCACCCCCGCGGTGTGCACGGCCGCGTAGTCCAGCACCACCAGCGCGTCGTCGTACCCCTTCCCGGGCAGCGGCGCGGCCGTCCCGCGGCGCCCGCGCAGGTTGGCGCGCAGGCTCTCCCGGCTCCACTCGACCGTCGAGCGGGCGTGCTCGACCAGCCCGTGCAGCCGCAGCGCGCGCTCGTGCCAGGCGCCGGCCTCCTCCGCGTCCCAGCGGCTCTCGGCCAGGCCGCCGGCCACGTCCCGCAGGATGTCGTGGGCCTCCTCGGTCGCGTCCCGCAGCACGGCACGGGTGTCGCGCAGATACAGCGGCGGCCGGACCAGCGCGTTGACGGAGATGCCGACCACCGCACCGAACAGGGCCTCGGTGAGCCGGGCCGTGGAGGTGGCGACGGTGACCGACCCGTTGGTGAGGACGAACAGGGCGCCCGTGGCCGCGTAGATGCCCTGACTGCCCAGGCGGCGCCACTGGCCCAGCAGCATCACGAGGGGGAGCACCACCGCCATCGCGGCCACCGTGCTGTGCAGCAGCAGTCCGACGGCGGTCGCCGCGACCGTGCCGGCCGCGATCGCCGCGAGCTGCTGCAGGCCGTGCGCGATCGACCGGTACACGGTCGACTCCACCAGGACGACCGCCACCCACGGCGCGACGAACGCCACCGGTGCCCGCAGCCACCAGCCCGCCACCGCCCACGCCACCCACGCGGCCAGCGCCGCCTTCACCGCCTGGACGGCCAGGTCCCGCTCCCGGCACGGTCCCGCCCAGGCCCGCCGCACCGCGCGCACCGCGCCCGCCGCCTCACCGCGTACTCCCTGCCAGGTCAGTCGTATCCCACGCACGGCGCCCCGGGTGCCACCGTTGGCGCCACCTCATGCCACCGAGGCCGCGGGAGGCGTTGCGGGCCGGGTCACACCGCGGGTGCGCGCCCGTCTGCCGCGCCCGGGCCCGCGTCGCGCGTCGCCCGCGTCCAGGCGGCCTCGCGCAGCAGGCGCAGCCCGTTCAGGCCGACGAGGACGGTGGACCCCTCGTGACCGAGGACACCCAGCGGCAGCGGCAGCGTGCCCGCGAGGTCCCAGATGACGAGTCCGGAGATGAACACCGCCGCGAGGACGAGGTTCTGCACGACCAGACGGCGGGCGCGGCGGGAGAGGGCGACCACGGCGGGCACCGCGGCCAGTTCGTCGCGCACGATCACCGCGTCGGCGGTCTCCAGGGCCAGATCGGAACCGGCGCGGCCCATCGCCACACCGGTGTGCGCGGCGGCCAGCGCGGGCGCGTCGTTGACGCCGTCCCCGACGACCAGCACCCGGCGGCCGGCGTCCTGCCGCTCCCGCACGGCGGCCACCTTGTCCTCGGGGAGCAGCCCGGCCCGGACGTCATGGATGCCGACCTCGTCCGCCAGCCGGGCGGCGGCACGCGCGTTGTCCCCGGTCAGCAGCGTCGGACGGTCCCCGGTCAGCGCGGTGAGCGCGGCGACGGTGGCGGCGGCGTCCGGCCGCAGCCGGTCCGCGACCGCGAGCACCCCGACCGGAACACCGTCCACCGCGACCAGCACGGCGGTACGGCCCCCGGCCTCGAACCGCGCGACGAGAGCCGCGGCGGCGCGGTCGGGGGCCTGCCGGATGGTGACCGTGGACGGGGTGGGGGAGCCGTGCCGGTCCGCGCGCGACGGCTGGGCCGGCGTGCCG
>NZ_JBEXKG010000224.1:0-9578 GCF_040609555.1 Streptomyces sp. NPDC004658 | reverse complement strand
ACCGGCCGTCGGACCGCCGTGGTGCGCGCTCCCGCCTGCGCCGGCGGCGGACGCACCGCGGCCGGACGGACCCCTTCCTCGATCCCGGCCGGAGGCCGGTGACCGCGTGCTCCGGTGGGCCGGTCGAAGGATCTCGTGTCGAAGGCTTGTGGCCGGGTTGGTTCATCACTTAAATCAAAACATGAACTAAGCCATGGGCCGCGCCCGTTGAACCCCCACCCGTCTGGAGCCGCCGAATGAGACTGAGATCCCTGGGAGCAGCGCTGGCCGCCACGGCCGCGCTGCTCGCCCTGCCCACCACGCACCCCTCGGCCACCGCCGCCGAAACCCCCTTGTCGCAGGGGAAGTCCGCCACCGCGTCGTCCGAGGAGAACGGCGCCACCACCGCCGCCAAGGCCGTCGATGGCGACACCGGGACCCGCTGGTCCTCGGCCGCGACCGACGACCAGTGGGTCCGGGTCGACCTCGGGAGCACCGCCACCGTCACCCGGGTCGTCCTGAACTGGGAGGCCGCGTACGGCAAGGACTACAAGGTCCAGATATCCGGGGACGGGAACGCCTGGACCGACCTGAAGTCCGTCACCGGCTCCGACGGCGGCACCGACACGCTCGACGTGTCCGGCCAGGGCCGCTACGTCCGGATGCTCGGCGTGCACCGGGCCACCCCCTGGGGCTACTCCCTGTGGGAGTTCCAGGTGTACGGCACGACGGACGGCGCCCAAGCGGGCTGCGGCACCGCGAACGCGGCCCAGGGCAAGGCCGCCACGGCCTCCTCCACCGAGAACGCCGGCACCCCCGCCTCCGCCGCCGTCGACGGCGACACCGGGACCCGCTGGTCCAGCCAGGCCGCCGACCCGCAGTGGCTGCGGATCGACCTCGGCTCCGTCCAGGACCTGTGCAAGGTGGACCTGAACTGGGAGGCCGCCTACGGCAAGGACTTCCAGATCCAGGCGTCCTCGGACGGCCAGAGCTGGAACACCCTCAAGAGCGTCACCGGGGCCACCGGCGGCACGGCGTCCTACGACGTCAGCGGCTCCGGCCGGTACGTCCGCATCTACGGCACCGCCCGCGGCACCGGCTACGGCTACTCCCTGTGGGAGGTCGCCGTGCACACCGGCACCACCGGCGTCCCGCCCGTCCAGGGCGGCGGCGACCTCGGCCCGAACGTCATCGTCGTCGACCCCTCGACCCCGGGACTCCAGCAGAAGTTCGACGACGTCTTCGCCAAGCAGGAGTCGGCCCAGTTCGGCACCGGCCGCTACCAGTTCCTGCTCAAGCCCGGCACCTACAACAACATCAACGCCCAACTCGGCTTCTACACCTCGATCTCCGGCCTCGGCCTGAACCCCGACGACACCCAGATCAACGGGGACATCACGGTCGACGCGGGCTGGTTCAACGGCAACGCCACCCAGAACTTCTGGCGTTCGGCCGAGAACCTCGCCCTCAAGCCGGTCAGCGGCACCGACCGCTGGGCCGTCGCCCAGGCCGCGCCCTTCCGCCGCATCCACGTCCAGGGCGGCCTCAACCTCGCCCCCAACGGCTACGGCTGGGCCTCCGGCGGCTACATCGCGGACTCGAAGATCGACGGCACGGTCGGCCCGTACTCCCAGCAGCAGTGGTACACCCGGGACAGCTCGGTCGGCGGCTGGACCAACGGCGTGTGGAACATGACCTTCTCCGGCGTCCAGGGCGCCCCCGCCACCAACTTCGACAGCGGCCCGTACACCACCCTGGACACCACCCCGGTCTCCCGCGAGAAGCCGTTCCTCTACCTCGACGGCTCCGCCTACAAGGTGTTCGTCCCCGCCAAGCGCACCAACGCCCGGGGCGTCTCCTGGCCCGCGAACGCCGGCACGTCGCTCCCGCTCGACCAGTTCTACGTGGTCAAGCCGGGCGCCACGGCCGCCACCATCAACCAGGCCCTCGCCCAGGGCCTCAACCTCCTGTTCACCCCCGGCGTCTACCACCTCGACCGGACCATCGACGTCACCCGGCCGAACACCGTCGTCCTCGGCCTCGGCCTCGCCACCCTCGTCCCCGACAACGGCGTCGACGCGATGCACGTCGCCGACGTCGACGGGGTGCGGCTCGCCGGATTCCTCATCGACGCGGGCCCGGTCAACTCCGACACGCTGCTGCGGATCGGCACCCCCGGCGCCGACGCCGACCACTCCGCGAACCCCACGACCATGCAGGACGTGTTCATCCGCGTCGGCGGAGCCGGACCCGGGCTCGCCACCAACTCCGTGGTGGTGAACAGCGACGACGTCATCATCGACCACACCTGGCTCTGGCGCGCCGACCACGGCAGCGGCGTCGGCTGGGACACCAACCGCGCCGACTACGGCCTGCGCGTGAACGGCGACGACGTCCTGGCCACCGGCCTGTTCGTGGAGCACTTCAACAAGTACGACGTCTACTGGAACGGAGAACGCGGCCGGACGATCTTCTTCCAGAACGAGAAGGCCTACGACGCCCCGAACGCCGCCGCCATCACCCACGACGGCATCACCGGCTACGCGGCCTACAAGGTCGCCGACTCCGTCACCGCGCACGAGGCGTGGGGCCTGGGCAGCTACTGCAACTACACGTCCGATCCGTCGATCGTCCAGGCACACGGCTTCCAGGTGCCCGTGACCCTGGGGATCAAGATGCACGACCTGCTGGTGATCTCCCTCGGCGGCAAGGGCCAGTACGCGCACGTCGTCAACAGCACCGGCGCACCCACCTCGGGCACCGACACGGTCCCGTCCAAGGTGACGTCCTTCCCGTAGGACACCCGCCGGTCCCCGGTCAGCCGCCGGCCAGGGTCTCGTGCGGGGCCCTCCGGTAGGTGTCCCGGTACAGGGAGGCGAAGCGGCCCGGGTGGTGGAAGCCCCACCGGGCCGCGATCTCCGTGACCGTGGCCGTGCCGGGGTCGGCGCTCACCAGCTCGTGATGGGCGTGCGCCAGCCGCACCCGGCGCAGCTGGGCCAGCGGAGTGGTGCCCAGGTGCCGGCGGAAGGCGTACTGCAGCGCGCGTACCGTCACATGGGCCGCGGCGGCGATGTCCGCGACCGTGACCGGCTGGTCCGCGTGGTCGTCGATGTAGGCGAGCGCGCGGCGCAGCACCGCCGGGTGCGCGTCGGCGTCATGGGCGGCGGGCTCGTCCAGCGCCGTGTTGGGGAACGCGGCCAGCACGCTCGCCGCCAGGTGCTGGGCGGCCGTGGCGGCGATCAGCGGCTGGTCCGCGATCTCGGCGTCGGACAGCACGTCGTCCCGCAGATGGGCGATCGTACGGCTGAGGTGGCGCGCCGCGGCGGCCGAGCGCGGGCGGTGCCCGGTCAGCCGCACCGGTCGCGAGCCGTCCCCGGCCACCTGGGCGAGCAGCGCGGGGTCCAGCATGGTGATGTTGTAGCGGGCGTTGCAGATGCGGCCCGCGTACGGCAGGTCCGGTGGCGCGAACATCACCACGTCACCGGGTCCGAAGGAGTCCTCGACACCCTGGAAGCCGTGGTCCCGCACGGTTCCCTCGTGCACGACGCACAGGCAGATCCGGCCCAGCGGTGACACCGAGTAGGCCATCTCGAAGTCGAGCGCGAGTTCGTCGACGCTCAGCGTGGGGATGCCGGCGCGGTGGATCCGGGCACGGGTCGAGCCGGGCGTCCCGCTGGCGATGCGCATCCTGGCGTAGGCACGGCTGAGGAAATCCTCCGTCACGTCCAGGTCGTGACTGTCGAAGGTGAGGGTGTCCATGTCCCCCCGGCTGCCCCCGAACCGCGGTTCCAGGGCACCTCGACCAGCGATTTTTCGTTTTCTGTACGGCCTCTTGCCCGGTTGTTCGCCTGGCGGCTGGCGCTCGGCGGCCGGGCTGCGGAGGGTGAGCGCATGATCGGTCGTGACGAGCAGACGGACCAGCTGGAGGCACTCCGGGAGGAGGTGGAGCAGCTGCGTCATGCCCTCGGCGCGCACGCCCTGGTCGACCAGGCGATCGGCGTGGTCATCACCGTGGGCGGACTGCGTCCCGAGCAGGGCTGGGAGGTGCTGCGGCACATGTCGCAGCACACCAACATCAAACTGCGGGAGGTCGCGCGCTGCCTGGTGGAGTGGCCGGCGCGCCGCCAGGTGCCCGAGGTGATCCGCCGGGCCCTGCCCGCCGCCGTCGAGCACGTGCGCAGCCAGGCCGAGGCCGCCGGCCGGGAGGACGAACGCGAGGTCCGCTGCGGCCGGCCCGGCTGAACGACCGGGCAGCAGTACGACAGGAGGAAGCGCAGTGCGGGGCCGCCGGCGGGTTCGCGGCCGTCAGTCCGCCGTCAGGTGCAGGTCCGCCCACGCGCGCCCGCGCAGGTCCGCGTCGCCCAGGATGTCCACCGCCGTGCAGGCCAGCGCCTCCACCACCGCCGTCAGCACCCGGCGGGCCTGATCGGAGGCCGCGGCCTCGGCGAACTCCGGCGTGTGGTCGGAGCCGTCGGCGCCCGTGATCGCGACGAAGGGGTGGATGGCGGGCACCCGGCCGCTGACGTTGCCGATGTCGGAGGAGCCCAGGTAGACGCCGGGCGTGGGCGCGGTGAGCGTGATGCCGGCGCGGTCCAGGTGCCCGGCGAACCGCTCGGAGAGCACCGAGCTGTCCCGGAAGTGTTCGTACCGCACGCTCGCGCGTTCCACCGTGACGCCCGTGCCGGTCGCCAGCGCCACCCCCTCGGCGGCGGTGCGCAGCTGGTCCGCCAGCTCGTCCAGGGCCGCCGTCGTGACCGCCCGCAGTCCGAAGCGGCCCTCGGCGTACTCCGGGACGATGTTCGTGGCCGTGCCGCCCTCGGTGATGATCCCCTGGACATGGGACCCCTCCGGCAGCCGCCGCCCGAGCGCGGACAGGACGTTGAACAGCTCGACCAGCGCCGCGAGCGCGTCGATGCCCTCCGTCGGGTTTCCCGTCGGGTGCGCGGCCCGCCCCCGGAAGGCGACCCGGTACTGCTCCTGCGCGGTCAGCGGCGCCCGCACCCAGTCGTACACCCCGGGGTGGAACATCAGGGCGGCGTCCACCCCGTCGAAGACGCCCGCCTCCACCTCCAGGGCCTTGCCGCCGCCGCCCTCCTCGGCCGGCGTGCCCACCGCGAGGACCGTGCCCCCGGTGCCGTCCCGCACTGCCTGGGTGACGAGGGCCGCCCCGAGGCCCGCCGCCGCGATCAGGTTGTGCCCGCAGGCGTGCCCGAGCCCGGGCAGGGCGTCGTACTCCAGGGGGAAGGCCACCACCGGCCGGCCCTCGCCCGAGCGGGCCGTGAACCCGGTCGGCAGCCCCGCGGCCTCCCGCCGCACCGCGAACCCCGCGCGTTCCAGCTCCCCCGTGAGCAGTTTCACCGCCCGGTGCTCGGCGAACGCGGTCTCCGGATCCGCGTGCAGGGTGGTCGCCACGGTCCACAGCGCGTCGGCGCGGCGCGCGGTCTCCTCCCGGATCCGCTGGTACTGCGACACGAGGCCTCCTGTAGTTCGGCGGGCGTCTTCCGTGCCCGCCGGGTTCCACCGAACGGCTCTCTGACACCGGCGCGTGTTTGGGCAGCGCGGCCGGTGCAACACGGTGGATGCGGCACCGACCAGCTCAGGAGGACAGCCATGGATCACTCACGCGTACCCGTCCTGGAGGCTCTTCAGGAGTTCCGGCGGCGAGGTGACGTGGCGTACGGGCCACCCGGGCACAAGCAGGGCCGCGGCACCGATCCCCGGGTGGCCGAGATCCTCGGTCTGGACGTCTTCCGCTCGGACGTGCTCAGCCTCAACGGCCTGGACGACCGTCGCCAGTCCCAGGGCGTGCTGGAGCAGGCGCAGGAGCTGATGGCGGACGCGGTCGGCGCCGAGCACGCGTTCTTCTCCACCTGCGGCAGTTCCCTGTCCGTGAAGACCGCGATGTGCTCGGTCGCCGGACCGGGGGAGAAGCTGCTGCTGTCCCGCAACGCCCACAAGTCGGTCATCGCTGCGGTGATCATCAACGGGGTGGAGCCGATCTGGGTCCACCCCAAGTTCGACCCCGAACGGCACATGGCCCATCCGCCCGAGGCCGACGACGTGCGCAACCGCCTGCGCGAACACCCCGACGCCAAGGGCATGCTGCTGATCACACCCACCGACTGGGGCACCTGCGCCGATGTGCGCGGGGTCGCCGACGCCTGCCACGCCTTCGACGTCCCGCTCATCGTGGACGAGGCGTGGGGCGCCCACCTGCCGTTCCATCCGGGCCTGCCCGTCTGGGGCATGAACGCGGACGCCGACCTGGTCGTCACCAGCGTCCACAAGATGGGCGGCGCGATCGAGCAGAGCTCGGTGTTCCACCTCCAGCACGACCGGGTCTCACCCACCGTGCTCAAGCAGCGCGAGGATCTGCTCGGCACCACCAGCGCCTCCAGCCTGGTCTACGCGGCCCTCGACGGCTGGCGGCGGCAGATGGTGGAACAGGGCCACGACCTGCTGGACGCGGCGCTGCACCGGGCCGAGCGCGTCCGGGCCCAGCTGCGCGAGCTGCCGGGGCTGCGGGTGATGGGCGGCGAGGTGATCGAGGAGGACCTCGCGGCCGAGTTCGACCCCCTGAAGATCGTCGTCGACGTGCGCGACCTCGGCGTCAGCGGCATGCAGGCGGCCGAGTGGCTGCGCGCCAACTGCCACGTCGACGTGGGAGGCTCGGACACCTGCCGGATCAGCGCCTCCATCACCCACGCCGACGACGACGAGACCGAGAAACTGCTGGTGGAGTCCGTGCGCTCGCTGGTGGACCGGGCGGACACCATCGAGCGGCGGCCCGCCGTGCACCTGCCCGAGCCCCGCGCCCTGGAACTGGAGCAGGCGCTTCTGCCCCGGGAGGCCTTCTTCGGCCCCGCCGAGGACGTGCCCGCCGAGCAGGCCGTGGGCCGGATCGCCGCCGAGACGATCAGCCCCTACCCGCCGGGCGTGCCGGTCGTGGCGCCGGGCGAGGTGATCACCGCGGAGGTCGTCGACTACCTGCGCAGCGGTATCGCCCACGGCTTCCTCGTCCCGGACGCGGCGGACTCCTCCCTGGAGACCCTGCGCGTCGTGGCGCGCCGGTGAGCGGCGGCCCGGGGCCGTACTCCCGGGCCCGTCCCCGACCTGCGGCGGACGGGGTCAGCGCCTAGGGTGGCCTGTGCGGGCGGCCGCCGGGTGACCGCCCGCCCCGGGTCAAGAAGCCGGCCCTGCTGACCAATACGTCCTCGGCAGGGGGCACTTGGCCCTGCCGGTGGTCCCCGGGTCCGGACCAGCGCGTCCGGCGGGCCTCCCGCCCCGGCAACTCGATGGGAGACGGCCCGACTTCACCCCGACCGGAAATCCCCCCGATTCCCGGTTTCGGACGCCCCGGCCCGGGGACCTCGGTACGAGCCCTGCCATACAGGGCACCGCTTTCACTGCTCTCACCACTTTCAGCCGAGTGCCCTCGCCGGGCGGGCCCGCCCGTGACCACCGAAGGAATGGGAACTGATGAGCGAGACCAACCCCCTGAAGCGAGCCGCGGACAAGGTGGCGGACGCCCTGCAGGGTGGGCCGGCGGGCCCGGAGGACGGCATCCCCGGCAAGCCGGGACCCAAGTCGCCGCCGGTCGCCGAGCCGACCGACCCCCACGAGCCGTACCCGCCCAAGCCCGACCAGAGCGGCCCGGACACCGTCTCGCCGACCGGGCAGCCGACCGGCGCCGACCAGGCGCGGATGGCGCAGAGCGGCAGCTACCTGACCAACGCCCAGGGCACCCGGCTGTACGACACCGACCACTCCCTCAAGGCGGGACCCCGCGGACCGGTCCTCCTCCAGGACCACCACCTGCGCGAGAAGGTCATGCACTTCGACCACGAGCGCATCCCCGAGCGCGTGGTCCACGCCCGCGGCGCCGGCGCGCACGGCGTCTTCCGCAGCTACGGCACCGCCGCCAACGTGACCAAGGCGGCCTTCCTCGCCGAGGACGTCGAGACACCGGTCTTCGTCCGCTTCTCCACCGTCCTCGGCTCCCGCGGCTCCTCCGACACCGTCCGCGACACCCGCGGCTTCGCGACGAAGTTCTACACCAGCGAGGGCGTCTTCGACCTCGTCGGCAACAACATCCCGGTGTTCTTCATCCAGGACGCCATCAAGTTCCCGGACGTCATCCACGCCGGCAAGCCGCACCCGGACCGGGAGATCCCGCAGGCGCAGAGCGCCCACGACACCTTCTGGGACTTCGTCACCCTGCACACCGAGGCCACCCACCACACCCTGTGGAACATGTCCGACCGGGGCATCCCGCGCTCGTACCGCACGATGGAGGGCTTCGGCGTCCACACCTTCCGCCTGGTCAACGCCGCCGGGGAGACGACCCTGGTGAAGTTCCACTGGAAGCCGAAGCTGGGCGTGCACTCCCTGGTCTGGGAGGAGGCCCAGATCATCAACGGCGTCGACCCCGACTTCCACCGACGGGACCTCGCCGACGCCATCGAGGCGGGCGCCTACCCGCAGTGGGAGTTCGGCATCCAGACCTTCCCCGACACCCCCGACCAGACCTTCGAGGGCATCGACCTGCTGGACCCGACGAACATCGTCCCCGAGGAACTGGCCCCCGTGCAGCCGATCGGGCTGCTCACCCTCGACCGCAACCCGTCGAACTTCTTCGCCGAGACCGAGCAGGTCGCCTTCCACGTCGGCCACCTCGTCCCCGGCATCGACATCACCGACGACCCGCTGCTCGCCGGCCGGCTCTTCTCCTACCTGGACACCCAGATCACCCGGCTCGGCGGCCCCAACTTCCCGCAGATCCCGATCAACCGGCCGCACTCGCCCGTCAACGACATGCTGCGCGACGGCTTCCACCAGACGGCCGTCCACCGGGGCGTGGCCCCCTACCGCCCCAACTCCCTCGACGGCGGCTGCCCGTTCGCCCCCGGGGCGGACCTCGACGGGGCGTACGTCGAGACCCCCGTCCGCGTCCCCGAGGCGACCAAGGTCCGCGAGGCGCCCGAGTCGTTCCAGGACCACTTCAGCCAGCCCCGCAGGTTCTGGCTGAGCATGAGCCCGGTGGAGCGCGAGCACATCATCGGCGCCTACACCTTCGAACTCGGCAAGTGCTACGAGCAGGCCATCCGGGAACGGGCCTTGCAGGTGCTGGCCAACATCGACCCGGAGCTGTGCGAGGGCGTCGCCGCCGGCCTCGGCCTGCCCGCCCCGGCCCCCACGGTGCCGCTCGCCGACGTCGATCCCAGCCCCGCCCTCTCCCAGGTCGGGCACACCTGGCCCACCGACGGCCGGATCATCGGCGTCGTCACCGGCCCCGACGGCGACCTGGACGGCGTACGGGCCGTACGCCAGGAAGTGCTCGACGGCGGCATGGTCCCGCTGATCGTCGCACCCACCGGCGGCACCCTCGGCGACGGCGCGGACGCCCTGACCGTCCAGCGGACCTACGCCACCGCGCGCTCCGTCGAGTTCGACGCGCTGCTGGTGGCCGGCACCCCGGGCGTGGGCGCCGACGCCTACGGCGCCCGCCGGACATCGGGGCGGAGGTAGGGGCGGGGTGAGCGCGGGTCCTTCTGGCCGAGCAGCCGCTGTACTTCGTCGAGTGAGCCACCGGCATCGGC
>NZ_JBEXKG010000223.1:0-9657 GCF_040609555.1 Streptomyces sp. NPDC004658 | reverse complement strand
CGCGCCGTGCGCGGCCCGGGCGTGTCCGGCGTGTGCCATGCCCCCGCCGGGAGCCAGCGCGTGCATGCCGAGCAGCCCGGCCAGCAGGGCGAGCACGAACAGCCCGCGGTGCCGCCGCTGGGGCGGTCGCTGGGCGTGCGCTCGGGTGCCGGTCATCGGGGACATCGTACGAGGGCCGGACGCGGCCGCCGTACGGGGGCACGCCGGGGCGCGCCCGCCGTACCGGAGCGCAGGGGGGCGAGCAGCGTCGCACGGCACCAGACCCCGCCCCCTGGTCCGGCCTGATCCAAACGGAAGACCCTAGGCGCTGGAGCGGACGACCAGGCGGGTGGGGAGGATCAGCGGGGTCGGGTCCTGTCCGTTGACGAGCGCGACGAGCATGCGCGCCATCTCCCGTCCGAGAGCCGTGATGGGCTGGTGGACGGTCGTGAGGGGCGGATCGGCGATCCGGGCGACGGCCAGATCGTCGAAGCCGACCACAGCGACGTCGGCGGGGACCACTCGGCCGGCCTCCCGCAACGCGCGCAGCGCTCCCGCCCCCATGTTGTCGTTGGCGGCGAACACCCCGTCCAGATCGGGGTGGTCCGCCAGCAGCGCGGCCATGGCGGCGGCTCCGCTGGACTCGGTGAAGTCCCCCTCCTGCGGCGGGAACGGATGAAGTCCGGCGGCCAGCATCGCGTCCCGGTAGCCGCGGTACCGGGCACGCCCGGCCTCGGTGTCCAGGCGCCCGCAGATCGCGGCCACGCGGGTCCGGCCACGCGAGACCAGGTACTCGGTCGCCTCACGCGCTCCGCCGACGTTGTCGACGTCCACGTACCACCGGGGGGCCGGGCCGACGGGGCGTCCGCCGAACACGACGGGCATCTCCGCCTCCTCGGCCGTGCGGGCCAGCGGATCGTCCTCGCGCAGCGCCATCAGCATGACACCGTCGGCACCCCGGGACCGAAGGAGTTCCTCCACCCGTTTGCGGCCTCGGTCGGAAGCGGCCAGGCACAGCATCAGGTGCAGGTCGGCCTCCTCCAGAGCGGCCGACGCCCCCACGATCACCTGGGCGAAGAACGGGTCCGCGAAGATCGACGGGTCTTCTCCCGAGATGACCAGGGCAGCCGCGCCTGTCTGCCGGGTGGCCAGGGCGCGGGCGGTCGGATTGGGTACGTAACCGAGCTCCCGTACGGCCCGTTCGACCGCCTGGCGTTTGGCGGGGCTGACGTGCGGAGCGTTGTTGAGGGCGCGGGAGGCCACGGAGCGGGAGACTCCGGCGCGCTCGGCCACCTCGTCGAGCGTCGGATGCCGACGTGGCGTGTCTTCTGCCCTCACCATGAGCCTTTCCTAGCCGACCTGACCGGAAGCGTCTCACCCGCGATGCACTTCTGGAAGCGCTTCCAGTTGAGCAGGCGCAGAATACACCTCAGCAGAGAGCGGGTGCACGCCGACTCTTGACAGCCTCGTCCGTCCACTCCACGATACCGACCGCACCTCCTCCCGTGGAACTGGGACCGCTTCCAGTGGGAGCGCTCCCAGGACCTGTCGGCCCTGTGAGGTGCCGTACCACCGCACTACCTCAGCGCGTCGCACGCCCGGGACGGGAGCGTGCGGCGCACCCCCCGCCAGGAAACCGAGGTACAGTCATGCGCCGCAGACTCCGCGCCCTCTCGGCAGCGCTCTTCGCCCTGCCGCTCGCGCTCGCCGTCGCACCGTCCGCACACGCCGCCGACCCGACGACCATGACCAGCGGGTTCTACGTGGACCCCGACTCCAGCGCGCGGCGATGGGTCGCCGCCAACCCCGGTGACGGCCGGGCGTCCGCGATCAGCGCCTCCATCGCCAACACCCCGATGGCCCGCTGGTTCGGCTCCTGGAGCGGCACCATCGGCACCGCCACGGGGGCGTACGCGGGAGCGGCGGACGCCACGGACAAACTGCCCGTCCTCGTCGCCTACAACATCTACAACCGCGACTACTGCGGCGGGCACTCCGCCGGCGGAGCCGCCTCGCCGTCCGCCTACGCGACCTGGATCGCCCAGTTCGCCGGCGGGATCGCGGGCCGCCCGGCCGTCGTCATCCTCGAACCGGACTCCCTCGGGGACTACGGCTGCATGACGCAGGCCCAGATCACCGAACGCCAGGGCATGCTGACCGGGGCCCTCACCCAGTTCGCCCGCCAGGCACCCAACACCTGGGTCTACCTGGACGCCGGCAACCCGGGCTGGGCCAGTCCCGCGACCATGGCACAGCGCCTCAACGACGCCGGCCTGCGCCAGGCCCACGGCTTCTCGCTCAACATCTCCAACTACTTCACCACCGCCGAGAACACCGCCTACGGCAATGCCGTCAACAGTGAACTGAGCGCCCGCTACGGCTACACCAAGCCGTTCGTCGTGGACACCAGCCGCAACGGCAACGGCTCGAACGGGCAGTGGTGCAACCCCGCCGGCCGCCGTATCGGCACCCCCACGCGGACCGGCGGCGGCGCCGAGATGCTCCTGTGGATCAAGACCCCGGGCGAGTCCGACGGCAACTGCGGCGTGGGGGCCGGCTCCTCGGCCGGACAGTTCCTCCCCGAGGTCGCCTACAAGATGATCTACGGCTACTGAGCCGCCGGCTGCCCACAGACGATCGGCGACCCGCTGCACGGCGGGTCCGCCCTCCACGCATCGGTCAGGAGAAACGATGAAAACCCGCCGACTGAGGCGCCGTGCGGCTGCCGTCCTGGCGTCGCTCACCGCCTGCGTCGCCCTCACCGCGACGCAGGCGCAGGCCGCACCCGTACCGGGGGCCCTCACCCCGGCCACGAAGTTCTACGTGGACCCGCACAGCAAGGCCGCGAAGCAGGCCGTGGTGGACTTCCGCAACGGCGACATCGAGGACGCCGCGAACATGGCCAGACTCGCGAGCTGGCCGCAGGCCGAGTGGTTCACCGAGGGCACGCCCGAGGAGACGCGCACCGGGGTGGACCATCTCGTCCGCCGGGCCCGCGCCGTGCACCGGACCCCCCTCCTGGTCGCCTACAACGTCCCGGGCCGGGACTGCACGCAGTACTCCAGCGGCGGAGCCGCCTCCTCCGCCGCCTACCGGCAGTGGATCGACGCCTTCGCCGCCGGCATCGGCGACAGCGGGGCGGTGGTCGTCGTGGAACCCGACGGCCTGGCCCTGCTCCCCCAGGACTGCGGGCCCGCCACCGACCCGACAGGGGCGCTCACGGCCGCCCGCATCGCCGACCTCACCTACGCCGTCAGGACCCTGAAGGCCAAGCCGCGCACCGCTGTGTACCTGGACGCGGGCAACGTCCAGTGGCGATCCGTCGGCGACATGGCGCAGCGGCTGCTGGACGCCGGGGTCCGGTACGCCGACGGTTTCGCCCTGAACGTGTCCAACACCCATCCCACCGACCACAACGCCCGGTACGGCACCTGGATCGCGAAGTGCATGTGGTACGCCACCGACGGACCCGAGCAGGCACGCGGCCACACCGACTGGTGCGCCAGCCAGTACTACTCGTCCGCCGCCCCCAACGACGGCGCCCCGGGCAACAGCGTCTCCTCCGCCGACCCCGCCACCTGGCGGTGGACCGACGCCTGGTACGACCGGAACACGGGCACCCCGCCGGCCGGCGAGTTGCGTCACTTCGTGATCGACACCAGCCGCAACGGTCAGGGCGCCTGGACCCCGGAACCGGGCAAGTACAGCGGGGATCCGGAGGCCTGGTGCAACGCGCCCGGCCGTGGCCTCGGCCCGCGTCCCACCGCCGACACCGGAGTCCCGCTCGTGGACGCCTACCTGTGGATCAAGATCCCGGGTGAGTCCGACGGCAGCTGCACCCGCAACACCGGCGGCACGATCGACCCCGAGTACGGCATCGTCGACCCGCCCGCCGGTACCTGGTGGCCCGACCAGGCCCACACACTGGCCCGCAACGCGGTGCCGCGCCTGGTGTTCAACCGCTGACCGCTCCCCGCCCCTGGTCGCCGCCGCCGCTGACGATCCGTCACACCATGCGGCGGCAGCTCAGCATGAGACCGGCCGAACGTGGTTACAGATGACCACAGGTACACCGAGCCCATACCCTCGGCACCTGCCTTGACCTGGGGCGACACCGGTTCTCAGGGGAACCGGTGAGAAGAGGAGCGAGCCGTGTTCTACTACCTGCTCAAGTACGTGGTCCTGGGCCCGCTGCTCAGAGTGGTCTTCCGGCCCCGGATCGAGGGCCTGGAGCACGTGCCCGCGTCGGGGCCGGCGATCATCGCGGGGAACCATCTGTCGTTCTCGGACCATTTCCTGATGCCGGCGATACTCAAACGCCGCATCACCTTCCTCGCCAAGGCGGAGTACTTCACCGGCCCCGGGGTGAAGGGCCGGCTCACCGCCTTCTTCTTCCGCAGCGCCGGGCAGATCCCGGTGGACCGCTCCGGCAAGGAGGCGGGGCAGGCCGCGATCCGCGAGGGGCTCGGGGTCCTGCGCAGGGGGGAACTGCTCGGCATCTACCCGGAGGGCACCCGTTCGCACGACGGCAGGCTGTACAAGGGCAAGGTCGGGGTCGCCGTGATGGCCCTGAAGGCAGGTGTCCCGGTGGTGCCGTGCGCGATGATCGGCACGTTCGAGGCGCAGCCGCCCGGGAAGGTCGTCCCCAGGATCCACCCGGTGACCATCCGCTTCGGCGAGCCCCTGGACTTCTCGCGCTACGCCGGCATGGAACAGGAGAAGGCCGTACTGCGGGCGGTCACCGACGAGATCGTCTACTCCATCCTGGCGCTGTCCGGGCAGGAGTACGTCGACGAGTACGCGGCCGTCGTCAAGGAGCGGCAGGCGGCGGAGCAGAACGCGAAGCGCAGGTTCCCCCGGGCGCCGCTCAGTTGACCTCTGCCGTCGGCAGAAACAAGGCGGCGGGCCGGGGCCGGATGCCTAGGCTCGCCGCATGAAGACTGCTGTGGTGATCGGGGCGAGCGGGCAGATCGGGCGTCCGGTGGTGGAGGCGCTGACGCGGGACGGCTGGGCGGTGACGGCCGCCTCGCGCGGCGGCGGCCGGGACGCGGCGTGGGACGCGGGGGTGCGGACGGTGCGGCTGGACCGCGCCGACCGCACGGCCCTGGCCGCGGTGGTGGGCGACGGCTGCGACCTGCTGGTCGACCTGGTCGCCTACGACGCCGGGCACGCGCGCCAGGTGACGGGGCTCGCGGGCCGGATCGGCTCGGCGGTGGTGATCTCCAGTGTGTCCGTGTACGAGGACGGCGCGGGGCGGGGCTTCGACACGATGGGCGAGCCGGACGGCTTCCCGGACTACCCGCTGCCCATCCCCGAGAGCCAGCCGACGGTCGCTCCGGGTGAGGCCACCTACAGCACCCGCAAGGCGGCGTTGGAGCGGGAACTCCTCGCTGCCGGCCCGGAGTTGCCGGTCACCGTGCTGAGGGCGGGAGCGGTGCACGGGCCGTACAGCCCGCTGCCGCGCGAGCTGTACTTCGTGATGCGGAACCTGGACGGACGGCACGACCGGGTGCTCGCGTACCGGGGTGAGAGCCGGTTCCATCCGGCCAGTGCCCACAACATCGCCGAGCTGGTGCGGCTGGCGGCGGCCCGGCCGGGCTCCCGGGTGCTCAACGCCTGTGACGGCCAGGCGCCGACGGTCGCCCGGATCGGCGCCGCGATCGACGCCGTGATGGGGGTGGAGACCCGGACCGTGCACCTCGACGGGCCGCCGGCCGGCTCGGTGGGGCGGACGCCGTGGTCGGTGCCGCGTCCGGTGGTGTGCGACATGTCCGCCGCCGAGCGGGAGTTGGGCTACCGGCCGGTGGTGTCGTACGCCGAGAGTCTGCCGCAGACGGTGGAGTGGCTGACCGGTGCGCTGCGCGGCCGGGACTGGCGGGAGGCCTTCCCGCTGCTCGCCCAGGCCTATCCGGACCTGTTCGACTACGCGGCGGAGGACGCCTGGCGCACGGCGTAGCGGCCGTACGCGCGAAAGGGGCGGCCGGGAAAGGTCCGGCCGCCCCTCGTCACCGTGCCGGTGCGGTCACGGCTTGGGCGTGGCGTGCGGGGCGCAGGTCACGTCCTTGCCGTCCAGCGTGCCGTCGAGCAGGTAGGCGTCGACGCGCTGGTTGATGCAGGGGTTGACCAGGCTGGTCACGCCGTGGGAGCCCGCGTTCTTCTCGGTGATCAGACGGGAGCCCTTGAAGCGCTTGTGCAGTTCGACGGCGCCCGGGTACGGGGTGGCGGCGTCACGCGTGGACTGGACGATCAGGACCTTCGGCAGTCCCTTGTGCGTCGTGACCTCGACCGGGGTGTGCTGCTTGCTCGGCCACGTGGCACAGGGCAGGTTCATCCAGGCATTGGCCCAGGTCATGAATGGATAGTCCCTGTTCAGCCGGGTGTTGTCCCGGTTCCACTTCTGCCAGCTGGTGGGCCACTTGGCGTCGGCGCACTCGACGGCGGTGTAGACGGCGTTGCCGTTCTCCGCGGAGATGTTGCCGGCCGTGTCCGACAGGTCCGGGGCGGCGGCGTCGACCAGCGCCTGGGTGTCACCGGCGACGTACTTGCTGAAGACCGTGGCGACCGGCACCCACGAGGAGTCGTAGTAGGGCGCGCTCTGGAAGAAGGAGATCAGCTCGGCCGGGCCGACGACCCCGCCGATCGGGTTCTTCTTGGCGGTGGCGCGCAGCTTCAGCCACTTGTCCTGCACGGCGGCGCGGGTGGTGCCGAGGTGGAAGGCGGCGTCGTTGGCGGCGACCCAGTCCTCCCAGTCCTTCCAGCGGCCCTCGAAGGCGACGTCCTGGTCGAGGTTGGCCTCGTACCAGATCTTCTCGCGCGAGGGGTTGACCACGCTGTCCACGACCATGCGGCGCACGTGGCCGGGGAAGAGCGTGCCGTAGACGGCGCCGAGGTAGGTGCCGTAGGAGACGCCGAGGTAGTTGAGCTTCCTCTCGCCCAGGGCGGCGCGGATGACGTCGAGGTCGCGGGCGGTGTTGGGCGTGGTCATGTGCGGCAGCATGGCGCCGCTGCGCTCGGCGCAGCCCTCCGCGTACTCACGGGCCAGCTTGCGCTGCGCGGTCTTGTCGGCCTCGCTGTCGGGCACCGGGTCCATCTTGGGCGCCTTGACGAACTCCTGCGGGTCGACGCAGGAGATGGGCGCCGAGTGGCCGACGCCGCGCGGGTCGAAGCCGACGAAGTCGTAGGCCTTGGCGACGTTCGCCCAGACCGGGGCCTTCGTCGTGACCCGGCGCGGGAAGCGCAGACCGGAGCCTCCGGGGCCGCCCGGGTTGTAGACGAGCGCGCCCTGGCGCTCCTTCTGCGTGCCGGTGTTGCCGATGCGGTCCACGGCGAGCTTGATCTGCTTGCCGTAGGGGTGGGCGTAGTCGAGCGGCACGCTGACCCAGCCGCACTGGATGGGCTTCTCCAGCCCCCAGTCGGCCGGACAGTCCTGCCACGTGATGCCCTCCTTGGCGGCCCGGGCGGCGGCGATCTCGGCGCCCTTGGCCTCCCGGTCCTGCGCGGGCCGGCCGGCGGCACCGGCCGCGGGTGCCGAGATCGCGCCGGCGATCAGAGTGGCGGTGACGAGTGCTCCGGCGGAACCGAGTGCCATCAGGCGGCTCTTCGGTCTGTTGTCCCTCAAGTGGGCCCCTCCCCATACCTCGCTGCGAGTTGTCAGGCGGGGATCCTCTCGGCTGCGGGTCGGCTGGGAACAGGGGTCGTCACCGATCTTTACCAATCCGATAACCGGATGATCATGTTCGGATCCATGGACTGCCCGGATGCCTCAGCCGAGCCCGGCCAGCGCCTCGTCCAGGAGCCCGCGCAGTCGCAGCGCGTCCGGCGCGACGGCGGTGACCAGGGCGGCGGGCCCCGCCAGGGGCACCAGCGAAGCGTCCTCCCCCAGCATCCGCGCGGCCACCGGGGCCTCGGCGAACTCGGGCCGTACGACGACGAGTTGCCCCACCGCGCGACGGCCCGACAGCACGGCCGGCCCGTCCCAGCCGCCCGGCGCGCCGGGACCGCAGGCCAGTTCCTGGTCCAGTACGGTCCGGCCGCCGACCCGCACGGTGAGCCGGCTGGTCAGGCGCCCGGACTGCTCCCCGGCCCGCCCCAGCACCTGCTCCTCGCGCAGCACGAGCCGGGCCCCGGCGGCCAGCTCGGCCCGGGTGGTGACCCGCAGGTCGCTGCCGCCGGCCAGGATCAACTGCTCCGGCAGCCAGCGCAGTTCGGCACCGGCGGCCACGTCGAGCCGGACGTCGTACCGGGCCTCGCCCTTGGCCTGGCCGGGCAGGGCGAGGGTGGCGGCGGCCGATCCGACGTACAGCCGGGCCCCCTCCTCCACCCGGGCGGCCAGCGTGAAGCGGTCGCCGCCGAGCGGCCCGCTCATCGCGCCGACGACCATGACCCTCGCCTCGGCTCCGGCGGACCGGGTACGGCGCGGCGCCAGCGGTCCCTCGCCGTCCAGGACGGGCAGCGCCGTACCGCCGCGGCCGTCGGCGCGGGCGACGATCCGGGCGCTCCCCCGGACCCCGGTGACGGTCACGCCGTCCACGCGGCGAGCCGCTCGCGGACCCAGGCGGCCACGTCGCCGACACCGGTCTCGCCGCGCAGCGACTGGAAGACGACGGGGAGTTCGGCCCGCTGCGCCTTGGCGTCGGCGGCCATCCGGGCGAGGTCGGAGCCGACGTAGGGGGCGAGGTCGGTCTTGTTGACGACCAGGAGGTCGGCGGTGGTGACGCCCGGGCCGCCCTTGCGCGGGATGTCGTCGCCGCCCGCCACGTCGATCACGAAGATCTGGGCGTCCACGAGCCCCTTGGAGAAGGTGGCCGTCAGGTTGTCGCCGCCGGACTCCACGAGGATCAGGTCGAGGGGGCCGACCGCGTCCTCCAGGTCCTCGACGGCTTCGAGGTTGGCGGAGATGTCGTCGCGGATCGCGGTGTGCGGGCAGGCGCCCGTCTCGACGGCGGTGATCCGCTCGGGCGGCAGCACGGCCTCCCGGAGCAGGAACTCGGCGTCCTCGCGGGTGTAGATGTCGTTGGTGACGACGGCGAGGGACAACTCGTCGCGCAGCGCCCGGCACAGGGCGGCGACGGTGGCGGTCTTGCCCGAGCCGACCGGGCCGCCGAGCCCGATCCGCAGGGCCCGGCGGGTCCCGTCGGGGCGGCGCGCGTCCGCGCTGAGGGCGGCGGGGGCCGGGTGGGTGTGGTCGAGGTGCATGGACGGCTCCTGTGAGTGGTCGGTTCTCAGCCGGGCGAGTCGGTCGGGCGTGCGGGCGGACTCATGACGCGAACAGCCGCACGGGCCAGCCCGCGTGCCACTCGGCCCCCACCTCCAGCAGCGGCGCGGAAGCCGCGGGCAGCGCGTCGACCCCCTCACCGGCCACCCGCCGCGCCGCCTCCACGGCAGAGTCCGCCACGCGGTCCAGTTCGGGGGCCAGCCGGGCGAGCACCGCGGTCGCGTCGAACGGGTCGAGGCTCAGCAACCGCACAGTGGCCGTCGCCGGACCGCTCACGCTCTCGTACACCGCGCAGTGGGCCGCGTCCTCGGGCCCCAGTCCGGCCGCCCGGGCGGCGAGACCGAGCACGACCGGCTGATGCGCGCCCTTGGGGAACCGGCGGGCCACGGCGTCCAGTTCGGCGGACGGCCAGGTGCCCCTGGCGGCCCGCAGCAGTTGCCGGCCCAGGCGCCGCGCCGCGGCCC
>NZ_JBEXKG010000222.1:0-9681 GCF_040609555.1 Streptomyces sp. NPDC004658 | reverse complement strand
CCGCAGCCGTAGCCGCGCTCGTCGCGGTAGCCGTAGGCGGTGTCGAAGGAGACGGTCAGCCAGCAGGCGCGGGTCCAGGAGTGGGCGCCCGGGGTGTGCCCCGCGTCATGCGGAGCCGGCCCGCCGGACCGGCCCCGGCAACTGGTTGACGATCAGTGCGACACCGCTGAGCAGGAACACGCGGGTCGCCGCGTCCAGCCCGTTCCACGTCTTCGACTGCCACATCGCGAACCACTCACCGCCGATCGCGATGAACCCCGCGCCGAAGAGCAGCAGCAGCATCAGCAGGCCGTAGGTGGACCAGCGCCGGGCCGCCTCGTCCCTGCGGCGCGCCCACAGGTACGTCCCCCAGACCAGCAGCAGGGCCGCCACGGTCTCCCACACGATGACGAGGACGTACGCGGTGTCCTGAAGTGCCGTACTGGTGACGGCCCGCCACATCAGATCGTCGTCCCTGAACGTCGTGTCCATCGCCAGCACATGCCGCACGAACTGCTGGTTGGTCCCGAAGTCGGTGATGTTCCCGAGCGCGACGAGGGCGATGTAGAGGGCGAGTATGCCGGTGAGCACACCGGCGGCGAGTCTGAGGCCGGTGTGAGCGGTGGGGGTGGTGGTCATGGCTGGATTCTTCCCGGTGGCCGCCCGGCTCCGCCGTACGCATTGCGCCAGAATCCGGCCGGGCGGCACTGAACGGACCGTTCCCGGTCGATTACAGTGCTGGGCGTCGTACAGGCGGACGGTGCCAGGGGAGGTCTGGTGGGGGCGACAGCCGGTGCCGTCTGGGGGCGTGCCGAGCAGCAGGACTTCCGGAGCCGGGTGCGGGGCACGCTGCTCGGGGCCGCGGTGGGCGACGCGCTGGGCGGGCCCGCCGATCCCCTGTCCCTGGAGGAGATCCGGGCCGCGTACGGCGGTGAGGGGCTGCTGGACCTGGCCTTCGGGCACGGGCGGCGCGGCGCGGTCACCCATCACACCCAGCTGACCCTGTTCACCGTGGACGGGCTGATACGGGCCCAGGTGCGTCGCGACACCGGCGCCTGGCACCCGCCGACCGATCTGCACCGGGCCTATTTGCGCTGGGCGGCCACCCAGCGGGACTGGGGGCCCGACGAGCGCCGCGAGGACGACGGCTGGCTGGCCCGCGAGGAGTGGCTGTACGCCCGCCGGGATCCCACCCGAGCGCTGCTCATCGGGTTCGGCGACGACACCATGGGCACGCTGGACTCGCCGAAGAACCCGGGGGAGCTGGGCCCGGAGGCGGTCGCCCGCTTGGCGCCGTTCGGCCTGCTCGTCGGCTGGGAGCCCCAACTGGTCGTCCAGCTGGCCGTGGAGTGCGCCGCCCAGACCCACGGCCACCCCATCGCCTACCTGTCGGCGGGCGCGTACGCCGTGATCGTGCACGCGCTGGCCCGGGGCGACAGCCTGGACGGCGCCGTGCAGCGGGCCCTCGCCCTGCTCGCCGTCCGCCCCGGCCACCAGCCGGTCGCCGACGCCCTCCAGCACGCCCTCGGGGCGGTGCGGCAGGGGATGCCGACCCCGGCCCGGGTGGAGGAACTGGCCGGCGACGGTACGGCGGACGGTCTGCTGGCCGCGTCCGTGTACTGCGCGCTGGTGGGGGAGGACGTACGGCACGGGCTCTGCCTGGCGGTGAACCAGAGCGGCCCGTCCGCCGCCGCGGGCGCTCTCACCGGCGGCCTTCTCGGCGCCCTGCACGGCGAGACGGCCCTCCCGCCGGCCTGGCTGGCCGAGCTGGAGGGCCGCCCCACGATCCTGGAACTGGCCGACGACTTCGCGATGGAGATGACGCAGGGTCCGGCGCTGCACGGCCCGGCGGGCTCGTCACCGGGGTGGCTGGCCCGGTATCCGCGGGCGTGAGCGCGCTCCCCGGCGGGGGACCCTACGGTGCTCCCACCACGTCGTCGCCCGCCGTGGCCGGTACCGGGACCGCCGCCACCGCGTCCCCGTCCGTGTTGACCTTCTCGATGATCGCGAGCCGGGCCGGGGTGTCCTCGGGCTTGAGGTAGCCGATGAGGATGTACAGGACCAGGGAGACGGCGAGCGGGATCGAGACCTGGTACTGGAGCGGGACACCGCCGTCGACGTTCCAGTTGATGGGGTAGTTGACCAGCCAGAAGGCGAGCAGGCCCGCCGCCCAGCTGGTGAGGGCCGCCGTCGGGCCGGAGCGGCGGAACGGGCGGAGCAGGCCGAGCATCATCGGGATCGCGATGGGGCCCATGAGACCGGCCACCCACTTGATGACGACGGTGATGATGTCCTTGAAGGTGGGGGAGTTGACCTGGGTGGCGACCGCCATGGACAGGCCGAGGAAGACGACGGTGGTGACCCGGGCCGCGACCAGCCCCGACCGTTCGCTCCAGCCCCGCGCCTTGGCCGACAGCACCGGTGCCACGTCCCGGGTGAACACGGCGGCGATCGCGTTGGCGTCCGAGGAGCACATCGCCATGGTGTGGGAGAAGAACCCGACGATGACGAGGCCCAGCAGGCCGTGCGGCAGCAGCTGTTCGGTCATCAGCGCGTAGGAGTCGGAGCCGTCCGGCTTCTGCGCGTGGACCAGCAGCGGGGACATCCACATGGGGAAGAACAGCACCACCGGCCAGACCAGCCACAGCACCGCCGACAGCCGGGCCGAGCGCTCGGCCTCGTAGGCGCTGCCGGTGGCCATGTAGCGCTGGGCCTGGTTGAGCATGCCGCCGTTGTACTCGAAGAGCTTGATGAAGAGGAACGCGAGGAGGAACACGGTGCCGTAGGGGCCGACCAGCGGCTTGCCGTGGCCGTGCAGGGCGGGCTCGTCCCAGGCGCCGAAGAAGCCGATGTGCTTGTCGTTCAGCTTCAGTACGACCGCCACGAACATCGCGATGCCGGCGAGCAACTGGATGACGAACTGGCCGAGTTCGGTGAGGGCGTCCGCCCACAGGCCGCCGATCGTGCAGTACACCGCGGTGATCGCGCCGGTGATGAGGATGCCCTGGTTCAGCGAGACGCCGGTGAAGACGGACAGCAGGGTGGCGATGGCCGCCCACTTGGCGCCCACGTCCACGATCTTGAGCAGCATGCCGGACCAGGCGAGCGCCTGCTGGGTGGGCAGGTTGTAGCGGTTCTTCAGGTACTCCAGCGGGGAGGCCACATGGAGCCGGGAACGCAGTCGGTTGATGCGGGGCGCGAACAGCTTCGACCCGATGGCGATGCCGAGCGCGATGGGGAAGGACCAGGTGATGAAGGAGGTGACGCCGTAGGTGTAGGCGATGCCCGCGTATCCGGTGAACATCACGGCGCTGTAGCCCGACATGTGGTGCGAGATGCCGGAGAGCCACCAGGGCATCTTGCCGCCGGCCGTGAAGAAGTCGGAAACGTTGTCCACGCGCTTGTGCGACCAGACGCCGATCGCGACCATCACACCGAAGTAGCCGATGAGCACGGCCCAGTCGAGACTGTTCATGTGCCCGATCGTGGGTCCGTCCACGTGAACACGACAAGCAAGCGTAAGGTCAAGTCAGAGTAAAATTGTTCTGCTTGCTGATCCGCGTTCACCATCATGAACGCTCACGCTGGTTGGCGAAGTGTCGTCAGCGCATCAGCTACCCCCGCGTTGACCAGCAACGACTGCCCCGTGGTCGCCCGCGCCCGGTCCGAGGCGAGGAACACCGCCGCATCCGCCACATTCCCGTCGGTGGCCAGTTCCGGCAGCGCGGTGAACCGGACGTACGCCTGCACCGGCGGTCCCCACATCCAGCCGGGCAGCACGGTGTTGACCCGGATCCGGTACGGCCCCAGCTCCCGCGCCGGCGCCTCGCACTGCCCCTCGTCGGTGACGTCCGTCGCCCGGAACGCCGTCCGCGTGCCCTCCGGATCGATCCCGGCCTGCGAGCAGGGACATGGGTCCTCCTCCGGTATGGCGCTTCATCTGACGGAGCGTCAGAGTAGGGGGGCGGGAGGAAAGGGCGTCCGCCCCGGACACGCCCTGATCACCATGGTCGAGCCGCACCCCGGCCACGAGCACGCCTACAACCGCTGGTACGAGGACGATCACTACTACGCCGGCGCGATGGCCATGCCCTGGATGTACGCGGGCCGCCGGCCCCGGGACTTCCACGCCCTCGACCACCCGTACGCGGGCCCGGTGCTGGAGGTGATCGACACCGGGTCGCCGGAGCAGCGGCCCGCACTGCTGGAGTGGCTGCGCGCCCGGCACCTGCCGCGCCGGCTCGCGGGCTCCCCGGCCGCGATGGTGACCGTCTTCCGGCCCACCCCGCTGCCGGGCGACCGCATGACCCACGTCCGGCAGGTCGAGGGCGTGGACACCCGGCTGACGCTGCTGTGGTTCCTGGAACGGGACCCGCCCGCCTGCTGGGAGGAGCACTTCACCGGGTGGAGCTGGTGGCGCCGTTCATCCCGACGGTGCCGGGCACCGACACGTACGCCGACCGGCTCCGCTGACCGTCAGGGCTTCCTCAGCGCGTCCGGGCACGGCGTCCCGCGCGGCAGCTGGTACGGCGCGGCCAGCCGGTACGTGCCCGGCTTCGGCGCGAGCAGCGTGGTCCACTTGTCCCCGTCGACGTCCTCCGGCGTCGCCATCAGACACGCCTTGATCTTGTCGTAGGACTGGCTCTTGCCGTGCTCGTCGACGATGCTCAGCCACGGCGAGTACGGGATCCGGATCAGAATCCGCCCGGCCTTGCTCACCCGCAACGTCATCTCACCCTGCTCGGCCCGGTCCACCACCGCGTTCGGCTCGGCGAGCGGCGCCGGATCGGTCACCTTGAACAGCTGCCAGTTGGCGTCGCCCCACACCTGCTTCAGATACGGCATCCCGCGCCGCAGCAGCTGCCGCTCGCGCTGGCCGCCGTCCCCGTCCGGGTTGTCCTTGGGCAGCACCACGTAGTGCACGGCCCACCGCTGGAGCCACTCGTGGTAGTTCGCCGAGTTGAGGGTGTCGTCGTAGAAGAGCGGGTTGCGCTCCATGTCGGCCTGCCGGTTCCAGCCGCGGGCCAGGTTGACGTACGGCGCGAGGGCGGAGGCCTCGCGGTGCGAGCGGGCCGGGACCACCTCGACCCGGCCCTTCTCGGCCCCGACCTTCTGCAGCTCGTTGACCAGCGGGGCGAGTTCCCGCGCCCAGGAGGCGGCCGGGGTGGTGTGGATGATGTCGTCCACCGACTTGAAGCCGAGCCAGCCGGCGAAGCCGAGGAAGGCCAGCACGGTCACGTACCACCTGCGGGACCTCGGCACGGTGTACGGCAGGGCCGCGATCAGGGTCGCGCCCGCGAACATCATCGGCAGCCGCGAGATGTTGGACCCGATCTGTGAGCTGATCAGCCACACCAGGACGACGGCGATGCTGTAGACGGCGGCCGTCAGCCGGACCGTCACCCACTCCTTCGGCACGAGGAACAGGCACAGCAGGCCGTACGTCAGCGGCATGACCACCGAGCCGAACCCCATGGGCTGGGTGCCGGAGAACGGGAACAGCCAGGCCGACACCGCGACCACCGCCGACGGCGCGAGCCCCAGCGCCCACGCGCCCGGCCGCCGCTTCTGCAGGAACAGCGCGACCGCCACCAGACCCACGAACAGCCCCGCGACCGGCGAGGCCATCGTGGCGAGCGCCGCGAGCGGGGCGGCGACCAGGGCCTTCGCCCAGCGTTTGAACCGCCACCGGTACGGCCAGCAGAACACCGCCGCGACCGAGCCGAGCGCGAACATCGTGCCGAGCCCGAAGGTCACCCGGCCGGAGATCGCGTTGCACAGGAACGCGAAGACCCCGGCGAGCGAGGCCCACAGCGGGTTCCTCACCGCCCGGCTGCGGATCAGCACCATCGTCAGCAGGCCGGCCGAGACCGTCCCGGCGATCATCATCGTCGTCCGCACGCCGAGGACCGACATCAGATACGGCGACACCACGCTGTACGACACCGGGTGCATGCCCCCGTACCAGGCGAGGTTGTACGCCGAGTCCGGGTGCCTGCCGACGAACTCCGCCCACGCGTCCTGCGCGGCGAGATCGCCACCACTGTTCGCGAACGTGAAGAACCAGATGATGTGCAGCACGCCCGAGAGCGCCGTCATCGACAGCGCGGGGTGCCGGAGCAGCCGCTGCCGGAGCGGTTCCAGGGCGGCGAGCAGGCGGGCGCGTCCGCCGGGGCGCACCCCGGCGTCGGACCCGGCGACGCGCCGGTCCGGGTCAGTCGTGGACCGACGTATTCGCGGGCCGGATCCCGGGCCCGGATCCGCGTCGTCGGCGTGTGTCGGCTCCGCTGTGGCCACCTGAAGGCACTCCCCGTGTCCCGTCTTCTGTTCTCGGCCGCTTCCCCCGGAGTACCCGGCCGCGTTCCGTCCCGTTCGCGGACCCGTCCGGGGACCGGCGACCTGCCCCGATTCGTGACGCTAGCACGCACCCCGTCACCGGGCCCCCGGGTGGGGGCTCCATGACGGGGTGCGCGCGGGACGGCCCGGTCAGCCCAGCCGGGTCAGCCTGGCGCCGATACCGGGCTCGGCCAGGTCCTTCTGGAGGGCCACCGGGACCTTCACCGCACCGGCCGAACCGTCACCTACGGTGAGCGTCCCGACCCGGGTGCCGGCCTTCGCGGTGTGCGGCACGGTGCCGGACGCGAAGGACAGCTTCACCTTCATCCCGGCCCAGCCGGCCGCCGTGACGTCCTTCGTGACCACCACCGGGGTACGGCCGCCGAGCCGGTCGTCCACGTACCCGACGACATCCCCCTTCTTCACGATCTTCGCCGAGGTCAGCGCGTCCTGGGCGGCGAGCAGCGCCGTCTTGCTGACCGCGTTGACCGTCTGGAGGATCTCCCGCTTGTGCTGGCCGAGGATCGCGCCGACGATCGTCACCGTCTGCCCGCCGACCTGCTTGCGCGAGGCGAACAGCAGGTTGCCGCCCGCCGCGGTGGTGCTGCCGGTCTTGATGCCGATCGCGCCGATGCGGTACGGCAGCTCGTTGTAGTTGGGCCAGAACTTGCCGGAGGGGTCCGTCCAGCTCGCCGCGCTGCTGATCGCGACCAGGGCCGGGACCTTCACGAACGCGCGGCCCAGCTTCACCTGGTCCTCGGCCGTGGAGACGGTGGTCTCCTTCAGCCCCGAGGGGTCGGTGTACGTCGTGCGGGTCATCCCCAGTTCCTTGGCGGTGGCGTTCATCTTCTTCACGAACGCCGCCTCCGAGCCCGCGTCCCAGCGCGCGAGCAGCCGCGCGATGTTGTTCGCGGAGGGGATCAGGACGGCCGACAGGGCCTGCTTCTCGGTGAGGGTGTCACCGGCCTTGACGGTGTCGAGCGTCGACTCGCCGGCCTTGTTGTAGCCGCCCTCCTTCTCCGCCGTCGCGTCGATCTTGATCTTCGGGCCTTCCTGCCCGGGCTTCAGCGGGTGGTCCTTGAGGATGATGTACGCCGTCATCGTCTTGGCGACCGAGCCGATGGCCACGGGGGTCTGCTTGCCGAAGTGCCCCATCGTGCCGACGCCGTCCACGTCCATCCAGCCCTGGCCCTCGCCGGGCCACGGCAGCTGCGTGCGGTCGCCGGCGAAGGTGTAGCTGTCCTTGCCGGTGAGCGCGAGCGTGGGCGTCGGCAGCGGGCGCACGGCCTGTACGACCGCAAAGATGATCGCCAGGAGCAGGACCAGCGGGGTCCAGATCTTGATCCGGCGCACGAGCGTGCGGACCGGGGTCTCCGGGGGCGGGGGCGTGTTCGTCAGCTCCGCCAGCAGGTCCAGCGGGGGCTTGGGCGGGAGCGGCTGCTGCGTGGTCCGCTCGGGACCGACCTGGGGGACGGGCGTGGTGGCGTCCGGCGCCTTGGCCTCGGCGGCCGGCTTGCGCAGGTCGTCCTTCAGCGCGACGAACTTGCTGGTGCGCTCCGCGTCGGACTCGGGGGTCTTCGGCTTGCCGCCGAGCTTCAGCATGGTCGTCGGCTGGTCGACGGGGGGCGTCTCGGGACGGACGGCCTTGAAGACGGTGGTGGGCTGGTCGACGCCGGTGTCCTCGGCGGCGGGGTCCGTGCCCGGCTCCGCCTCGGCTTCGCCTTCGGCGTCCTTGTTCCCGCCCGCACGGGGTGCCTGCGGCGGCTCTGGGCGCGGCTCCGCCTCGGCTTCGCCTTCGGCGTCCTTGTTCCCGCCCGCACCACCCGTGCGGCTCTCGTCGTCGGCTGCGGGTGGCCCCTGTGGGGCGTCCTCGTCATCGGCGGCCTCAGCGCCGTCACGGCCCTCAGCCGCCTCGTCCTTCGCGTCCGCGTCGGACGGGGCGTCAGTCTCGGCCTCCGCGTCGGCAGAGCCCTCCACCCCGGTCTCACCGTCCGCATCCGCATCCGCGTCCGCGTCAGACGGCTCCTCGGCCTCGTCCTTCGCGTCAGACGGCTCCTCGGCCTCGTCCTTCGCGTCAGACGGCTCCTCCGCATCCGCGTCCGCGTCCGCGTCAGACGGCTCCTCGGCCTCGTCCTCCGCGCCGGACGAAGCCTTCGCCTCCTCCCCGGCGTCGGCCGGGTCCGCCTCCGACGAAGCGTCAGCCTTCGTCGCCTTCTCGTCGGCGTCGTCAGCGTCGTCAGCGTCGTCGGCGTTCGCGGGTGTGTCCGGGCTCGGTTCGCGTACCCAGGTCGACACCGCCGCTTGCAGGTCGGTGTCCTCGGGGTCGGCCGACTGCTCCCGCGCGGCCGGGGTTTCGGGTCGTACCGCCAGGACCTTCGTCGCCGTGTCCCCGCCCGAGGACTTCCGTTCGCGGGACACCGCGAGACGCGGATCGCGCGCCTCGGGAACCGAACCCGCGCTCCCCGACGTCGGTTCCGCCGACGACTCGCGCTGCTTCGACCTGTCGGGGGACTCGCCCGCCACCGATGCCTCCTCCATGCGCCGCACGCCTACGCGCGCGCCCTGTCCGAACCATGTACCAGTGTCCTGTGTGAGGGCTTGGCCCCTGCGGTAGACGAGAACGACATACCTACCGGTTCCCTCACGAACCGGTCACGCACCCTCGACAGACCAATGTGAGAGGGGTCACCCTGTCATTCATCCACGCGGGGAGGCATGGATGGGCAGGAGCCGCAGAACACTTCCGGAGGAGCTTCTGCTGCTGGCATTGGACCCGGCCACGGGTACCACTGCGCAGCCGCAGTCGCTCGACCTCGGTCTGGCCGGTGCACAGCTAGTGGAGCTGGCGCTGGCCGGACGGATAGCCCCAGACGGGGATCGTATCGCCGTGGTGGTACCACGGCCGACAGGAGATCCGACTCTGGACTGCGCGTTGGAGTTGCTGCGAAGGCGTGGCGCTCCCGTGCGTGCCGTCCACTGGATCGGCGGGCCCCGGCTGGGGCTCAGGCAGACCTACCTCTCGCATCTGGAGCGGTGCGGCATGGTCGCCGCCGTGCCGGGTCAGATGTGCGGGGTGCTGCCGACGACGCGTTATCAGGCGACGGACACCGCCATCAGCCGGGAGATCCGTGCCCGGCTGGATTCCGCGATCCGCACCGGCGTACCGCCGGACCCGCGGACCGCGGCGCTCGCCGCCCTGGCGCACGCCGTCGGGCTCGGCAAGCACCTGTACCCCGGCAACGAGGGCCGGTCGTCCCGGTCCCGGCTGCGGGACCTGATCCGGCACGACCCCATGGGCGGGCTCGTCGCCCACGCCGTCATGGACGTGCAGAACGGTGCGGGCGCCCAGCCGCGCCGCGGCCCGGC